>DASYYH010000007.1 GCA_035934015.1 Candidatus Acidiferrales bacterium | reverse complement strand
ATGCGAGAAAAAGGCAGGAGTCCGACTTCGGCCATCGCACCTCCTGCTTCGATAGCAAACAACAATGGACCAGCGCCGAATATCTCGAATTTTCATCGCCGTAGCGAGGATGTCAACAGAGCCAGACATGATCTGGTCACGGCGGCGATTGCCGATTCGACGCGGCAACCGATTCCGGCGCGGCTTTCGCGCGGATTGACGAGGGTTTCGGATATTGCGCTACTTTTTTTATGACGCTCATTGGGTTCTGCAAGCACGCGCGCGTTTTTGGGCGTGCCAGAGATGTGCGCCGCGCTCGTTGCGAACGCGCGAAAGCGCTGGCACTTTCGCAGGATCCGCTGCGGGCAGTGGCGAAGTGGACGCTGCAATACGGAAAGTTCTGGGATACCTCCTGCAGTTGGCTTGCTCTTCGATTTCACCGTGTTATGGGAACACACAACTGGTCACAGTTCGGGCGCTTTCTCGAAATGCAGCGGCCGCGTAACGCGAAGCAAAAGTTATTTCCTGGGCTGCGACGGGGGCGGGAGCGAGGCTCCGGATGCAGAGGAAGCCTGGCGAGCGAGTTCAAAACGAATGATGTTTTCGAGGGTTGCCTGATCGCCACCGATGACTGGGCGACCATTTATAAAGAGGGTCGGAGTGCTTTCCACGTCGAGGGACTTCCCTTCCGCAATGTCCGCATCAACGCGCGCTTTGGCTTGCGGAGCGATGATGCATTCGTGGAGCGAGTCGGGAGAAAGGCCGTCGCCAGCCGCAAAGGTGCTGAGATTTTGCCAAACGTTGTCAGGCGTGATCGAATCCTGATTGTCGAAGACATCTCCCTGAAATTTCAGGAAGGCTTGTGTTGAGGTCTGAGCCATGCACTGGGCGGCAAGTGCAGCGGTCATGGCCCAGGGATGGATTTCGACGAGCGGAAAATTTTTAAAGACGAAACGGACCTGGGGAAACTCCGGCTCGACAGATTTTAGGATTGTGTATAGTTCGCGGCAATGCGGGCACTCGAAATCGCTGAAGTCGACGACCGTGACCGAGGCATTCGCCGGGCCGATAGAGGGAGAATCGGGAGTGGTCAGCTTGGCGAGATTGGCCTCGAAGGGATTTGCGTCCAGGTCGCGAATCTCGCCGCGGAACATGTATTTGCCATCCTTAGTGACGTAGACAGTTCCGGTTTCCGTGTGGCCCTGATTCACGACCTGAACGGGGACTTCCAAGAGATCCGGGACTTTTGCGGGGACGGGAGGGCCCAGCTTGACCTGATAATCTGGTCCCCAGGCGAAAAGAACGCGGAGGTAGGATTCGACTTTTTTGAGCAGAGGACTGCTCTCGGCCGCTGGCGTGGTGGCCGGAGCGGGCAGCTGCGCCTGCGCAACTGCGAACAGAGACAGGCATGCGAGTATGGCTGTGAACCGAATGATTCCTTTTAGCATGATTGCAAACCTTTCCTAGAGCCTCGACGTCGAAAACAGAGCATTCGCGCTGAGGTGAATTCCCTACCGTTTTCCCAGACACGAAAGGAAAAGACAGAATACATCGCGGTTGAAGACAGAGACAAGCGGCGAGTGTCGGGCGGGAGGCGAAAATATTCTCGGTGATGGGCGCGAATGGCGGGCGGAGGGAGTTCCCTTCCCTTGTCGAGGAAAAGGGAAGGACAACGGAAAGAGAAAGGCGCAGGAGCACAACGGAAAAGCAGGTCCCTGCCTGCCCGCCACGGCGGGCAGGCGGCAGGCAGGCGGAACGTGAAGCTACAGCAAAGCGGCGTCGAGTTCCGGTTGCGAGCGCAACCGGAATCCGCGAGGCGGACCGCCGCACTCCAAAAAAGCTAGGCGTCCTTCGCGTTCGCTCCCTCGGGTTACCTCAGGGCAAGGGGGATGACAAATGAAAGCTAGGCGCACGAGCGAGCTGAAACGGGCACGGCGGGCAGCGACCTTAGAAAAGCTCTTCCCACCCTTTGCGCCTTTCTCAAGTTATGCCGCAGGAGTCACGCGAGCGCAAAGGATGGGCCACCCCAAAAACCTATGCGCGGGACGGGACGGCGACGTTAGCTGGCGTGCGCGCGGAAGATTTCGCTGGAGGCCAGGATTCGAGGAGCTGCTCTTTGCGATAGACCATGGCGTTGATGTCGTAAGGAGCGAGCTCGAAGCCGTGGCCATGAGTGATGGCGTCGGTGGGACAGGCTTCGACGCAATAACCGCAGAAAATACAGCGAGAGTAATCGATGTTGTAGACCTTGGCGTAACGGTCGGCGTCGGAGATACGATTTTCTGCGGTGTTCTCGGCGGCTTCGATGTAAATGCACTGCGCGGGACACGCGGCGGCGCAGAGGAAACAAGCGACGCATTTTTCGAGGCCGTTTTCGTCGCGCTGAAGAACATGAATGCCGCGATAACGCGGCTGAAAATGCACTGGCTCGGCGGGATAGTTTTCCGTCGTTGGCTTCTTGAACATATTGATGAACGTGACTTTGAAGCCCTTGTAGAGAATCACGAAGGTGCGACCGAATTCTTTGATGACCGATGCCATGAAAATACTTTACAAGAGACAGTGACGAGTGACAAGTGACAAGTGACGAGCAAGGGGAGAAGGCGAGGTGGTCAGTGGTCAGTGGCTAGCGAAGAGCAAAAGGCGAAGACATCGCGCGGATCATTTTGCACAACGAAAAACCGCGTGAAAGGAAGGAGGAAAAAAACGCAAAGACTATTTCCGGGCAAGAAACGCCAGTCTTACTCTCCCGGCGGAGAGACCGGCGCGGGTTCGCGAGGGCCTTCGCGGCCAGCGATGGCGGCGATGATTTGGCGGCCGTGGAAGCGTCCATTTTCGATGAAAATTTCGCCGGTGTGAATGCCGCCGACGACGACGCCGGCGACGTAAATGCCGCGAACGTTGCTTTCGAGAGTCTTCGGATCGCATTCGGGCTTGCGCGTTTTGGCGTCGAGGCGGATGCCGAGGCTTTCGAGGAACGAAAAATCGGGATGATAGCCGGTCATGGCAAAGACGCGGAAGGCGGGGAGTTCGTGCGTCGCGCCGCCATTTTGCACGATGATTTTTCCGGGCTCGATTTTGCAGACGCGCGTATTGAAGAGCGCGCGAATTTCGCCGGCTTTGATGCGATTTTCGATGTCGGGGCGCACCCAGTATTTGAGCGAACGGCCGAGCTCGGCGCCGCGATGAACGAGCGTGACGCGCGCGCCGCCGCGGAAAAGCTCGAGCGCGGTCTCGGCAGCGGAATTTTTCGCGCCGATGACGACGACATCTTCGTTCCAGGAGGGATGCGGATCGGTGAAATAGTGCGAGACGTGCGGGAGATCTTCGCCGGGGACGCCGAGCGCGTTAGGCATATCGTAATAGCCGGTGGCGACGATGATTTTTTTCGCGCGATGATGATGCGCCGCGCCGTTCGCGGCGCGCGATTCGACGACGAAATCGCCGTCACTGCCAGAAACGCGTTCGACTTTTTCGTAGAGGCGCGCGCCGATGGCGTAATGCTCGACGGCGCGGCGATAATATTTCAGCGCTTCGGCGCGCGTGGGCTTGCCGCCGACGGTGGTCATGGGGAGATCGCCGATTTCCATGCGCTCGGGCGTGGTGAAGAAAACCATGTTCGTCGGATAGTGATAGAGCGAGTTGCAGAGGCAGCCCTTGTCGATGACGAGCGGGCGAAGATTGGCGCGCTTGGCTTCGATGGCGCAGGCGAGGCCCGTGGGGCCGGCGCCGATGCAGATGACGTCGTAGCTCGAACTCATCGAGTTAGTGTGCGACGAGCGGCAGAGGAAATTCAACCGTGATTTTTATGTGCGTGGCGCGTCACATTGTGAAGACGACGACTTCGCGCAGATGAAGCGCGCGATAGGAAGATTTTTTCGAAAGCGTCTTTACGTCGCAGCCGAAGCCTGCTTGCCCGCCACGGCGAGGCGCGCGGGCGGGGCAAGCCCCGCCCCTACGAAGGCAGGAACGAATGCGGGCGCGGCAAGCAGCGCCCCTACGAACGGCACACAGGCTGAGACGACAGATAGCGCGACTCGGCGAGGCGCCCGCCCGGGCGGGCAGGCGCGGGCGGAGCAAACCCCGCCCCTACAAAAGCAGGAACGAATGCGGGCGCGGCAAGCAGCGCCCCTACGAAATGCCAACAGGGGCACGATGCAGCGAGTCGCCTGCCCTGGCAGGCGCGGGCGGGTCTGAAGACCCGCCCCTACGAAGACAGGGACGAAAAGCAGTTCCCTGCCTGCGGCAGGCAGGCGCGGGCGCAGCAAGCAGCGCCCCTACGAAGACAACAGCAGGTCCCTCACCTTTATCCCGCAACCACGCGGGCTAGGTTCGGGATGACAAACAACATGCGAGGCAGCGGCCCAGTGAATGCAATCGGCCCTACGAAAAACACGCGGCGGGCCGGGGCTGAAGCCCGGCCCTACGGGATGAATTTCGAGGTTAGGCGGCGGAGGAGGCGGACATGGCGTTGCGCTCGAGCTCGATCAACACCTCGCGCAGCGCGCGGGCGATATCGTCGCGGGAAATCTGGCTGCGGCGAAATTGAAGGCGAAGATGATAGGCCGCGTCGGGCGCGTGATAGTCGAAGACGTACGGACGCGGGCGCGATTCGGTTTCGTTTTCGTCTTTGCGGACGCGGCGCGCTTCATCGCGCGTCAAGCCGCTCTGCGCGATGTGCATGACCATGTCGTGCATCTTCTTTTCGCCGGGCTGGCGAGCGACCTGAAGAAGAAGCGATTTGGAGACAACTCCCTTCTCGACGCAGAGCTTGCGGATAGAGCTGGGGATGACGCGGAGAGAGAGCGTCTCGGTGACCGATGAGCGCGCGCGGCCGATTTTTTTGGCGATGTCGTCGTGGGTGTAATCGAACTGGTCGGCGAGACGCTGCAAACCGTCGGCTTCCTCGAAGGCAGTCAAATCCTTGCGCTGAATATTTTCGATGAGCGCGAGTTCAAGAGTTTCGGCGTCGTCGGCGATTTTTTCGATGCAAGGGACTTCGCGAAGACCCGCGGCGCGCGAGGCATGGTAGCGGCGCTCGCCGGAGATGATGTAGTAAGCGTCTTCGTGAGGAATGTAACGGACGAGGAGGGGCTCGAGAACGCCCTTCTCGCGGACGGACTGGATCAGCTCGGTGAGGTCGCCGATGGCTTTGCGGGGCTGATCGGGATTGGGATGAACCTTGTCAATCGGGATCATCCGGCCAATCGAGGCGCCGCTGAAGCTCGTGAGTGTTTCTACATAATGCGCGTCATGCCGCATCTTGAGTGTGACGGGCAGACCGATCCGCTTCGACACGTTGGATGACCTCCTGAGATAGCTTCTTATATTCATCGGCACCAGGGGATTTGGGCGCGTAGCTGAAAATCGTTTCCTTATAGGCCGGGCTTTCCTCGAGACGGACATTCTTGCTGATGCGCGTCTTGAAAAGAGCTTCGCCAAACACGGCGCGAATCTGCTCGTGCGTGTCGCGGGAAATATTGGTGCGGCGATCGAAAAGCGTGATGACCACGCCGAGGACCTTCAAATCCGGATTCGGACGCGAGCGAATGCGCGCATAGGTTTCGAGAAGATCGTCCGTGCCTTCGATGGCGAAATAAGCGGCTTGAATCGGAACGATCAGATGCGTGGCGGCAACGAGCGCGTTGACAGTGAGAATGCCGAGCGCGGGCGGCGTATCGAGAACGACGTAATCGTAATTCTTGAGGAGAGGAGCGAGCGCGTCCTTTAGTTTGTAGGGTGCGTCGAAGGCACCGGCGAGCTGCTGCTCGAGGCGAGCAAGGGAGAGCTTGGCCGGGGCGAGAAACAGGTTCGGATCTTTCGTCGGCTTGATGACTTTGTTCAAGTCCGGAGACGGACTGGTGAAAACGTCGAACATGGAGATTTGCACGTCGCTGGCATCGACGAAAGCGATGGTGGCGTTGGATTGCGGGTCGAGATCGATGAGGAGAGTTTTCTTTTTGCGAAGGGCCAGCGCGGCTGCGAGATTAATTGCGGTCGTGGTCTTGCCAACGCCGCCCTTTTGATTTGTGATCGCCAGAATGCTCGTCAAAAGCGGGCCACTCCCTCGGGCAACGACATGCCAACATATAGGCTGGCTGAACCGAAGCCCCACAATAAGTAGGCCAACTCTACCCAGAGTGGCCTATGAACTGCAAGCAAAAAATCCAGAAAACAGAAAATTTCCGGGTTCGTGATATGGCGCGAAGCGGCGAAGGGGGTGACCGCAGGGCGGACGGCTACATTTTATAGCGACCGAGATCCTCGTCATTCAAATTTTCGAGCCATTTGCGCAACTCTTCATTCGAGGATTTTTCGGTGGTGGCGCTGGAAATTTTGGACGTTTTGAAGACTTCCTCCTCGACATAAATCGGGCAATCGAGGCGAAGCGCGAGAGCAAGTGCATCACTGGGACGCGAATCCATGGAGATGATGCGGCCGTCGCGCTCCATCCAGATGACAGCGTAAAAGGTGTCTTCTTTCAGGTCACTGACGACGACTTTTTGAACCTGAACGTTGAGACCGAGGAGAAGGTTCTTGAGGAGATCGTGGGTCATGGGACGAGGGGTCTGGACTTTTTCGATTTCGAGAGCGATGGCGTTGGCTTCGTAGATGCCGACCCAGATGGGAAGGGTGCCGCTGCCCTGAACGGCCTTGAGGACAACGACGGGCATATTGGAAACCGGGTCCATCATCAGACCGCGGATTTTGACTTCGCGTTCCGTTTCGCGCTTCCCTACCTCGACAGCTTTGCGCGATCCTTCCTGGCCTTGCCCCCAGCGCGTTTTTTCAGTCAATCGCTCACGGAGCAGCTTTTCGGTCAATTGATCCTGCACCTCTCCAGCCGACAAATCGCGCTTCTTGCGCTCTTCTTCGGCTTTGCGCTGCTCTTCCAGTTTGCGCTCTTCGTTGCGATCCATGGGGCCCCCTTGCAAACCGGATCAGGCGAGGTGCTCGCCGACGAGGCTGTTCGGCCCGGCTCCGGCGATCTTGACTTGACAATATTGTCCCAGAAGATTTTGTTCCAGCGAAGCGAAATTTACGATGCGATTGCTTGTGGTGCGGCCCGCCCACTGATTGCGCGCGGCGTGGCGACCATCAACGAGGACTTCGAATTCCGCGCCGACGAGCGATTGATTGCAGGCGACTTGAATTTCGCGCTGGCGTGACTGAAGGATGGCAAGGCGGCGGCTCTTCTCTTCCTCGGGGATGGCGCCGGGCATGTCTTTCGCAGAAGTGTTGGGGCGAGGCGAATACTTGAAGGCGAAAACGCCGTCGAATTGAACGGCTTCGAGAAGCGACATGGTCTCCGCGAACTCGGCTTCGGTCTCGCCGGGGAAACCGACGATGATGTCCGTGGTGATGCTGATCGGGCGGCGCGCGGAGCGAATCCAGGCGATTTTCGAGAGATATTCGTCGCGCGAATACGTGCGGAGCATTTGTTTCAAGACGCGATCGGAACCGGATTGCACGGGCAAATGAATGTGCTCGCAGAGCGTCGGAGTGGAGTCGATGGCGCGGACGATTTCGCGAGTAAAGTCATTGGGATGCGAAGTGGTGAAGCGCACGCGTCGCATGCCGGGAATTTCGGCGACGGCGAGGAGGAGATCAACGAAGGACATCCCGCGCGGAGAAGGATCGCGATAGGAATTGACCGTCTGGCCGAGGAGCTGGACTTCGGTGTAGCCGGAATCGACGAGGCGGCGAACTTCATCGAGTATTGCGGCGCTGGTGCGACTGCGCTGCGGGCCGCGCGTGTGCGGAACGACGCAATAGGAGCAGGCGTAGTCGCAGCCTTCGATGATGGTCAAGTAGGCGCGAATGGGATTGTCGCGGCGCGTGACTTCCGTTTCGAAGGTCTCGTCGGTATCAAGATCGAGGCCGGTGACGCGCGATTGGCCGGCTTCGAGGTTGTCGAGCAACTCGGGGAGCTTGCGATAACTCGCGGAGCCGCAGACCATGCGAACCCAGGGAGCGCGCTTGAAGATGCCCTCCCCTTCCTGTTGAGCGACACAGCCCAAAACGCCGATGATCTTGTTTTCGCCGCGCACATCGCGAAAATCGCCAAGACGCGTGAAGACTTTCTGCGCGGCTTTTTCGCGGATGCTGCAGGTGTTAAAGAAGACGAAATCGGCGTCAACGGCAGAATCCACCTGGCGATAGCCGCGGGCGAGGAGAACGCCGGCGACTTTTTCGGAATCGTGAGCATTCATCTGGCAGCCGAAGGTTTCGATGTAAAAGGAGCGATCGGAGCCCGCGCCACGAACATTCGGTGCGCAAGCCTCCAGTTGTCCTTTGGGCAAGAGCGAGGCGATGGGGATATCAATGTGGCCAGACATAGGCTAAAGATGCAGTGTAGCACAGGGCACGCAAGGGCGCAGTCACGGAAGGAGACCAAACCAATGTGTCGTTTCCGGCATCAGAAAGTATCGGATTACGATGGATTAATTTGACCCTTCCAAGTGCCTATGCTACGGTAAATTTTGGGGTCGAGGAAACTTCCTCGGAGGGGTCACAATCATTTCGCACGTTGCGCTGGTGATTTTCGCAGGACGGCTCGGCACGATCTTTTTGCAGACAGGCTGGGTGGCAAAAGCGGTACTTTTGATTTTGCTTTTCCTTTCTGTTTTTTCATGGGCCATCATTATCCAAAAGAAACGACTGTTTGGAACGATCGAGCCGCGCACGCGGAGGTTTATGCAGCTTTTCCGCACGGGGCGCGGACTGCCGGATCCGAACGCGCTACGGGCGGGATCGAGCGGATCGCCGCTGGTGAATGTCTACGACGCAGGATACCGGGAACTCGAAGGACAACTGGCGGGCGGAAATCCGCACCCGGGAAAATTGAAGAATCCGCGAGCGGTACTGGTGGAGATGCAGGTCGCCTCGGCAGAGGAAGTGCGGAGCATGGAGCGAATGATGCCGTGGCTGGCGACGATTGGGTCGATTTCGACGTTCATCGGGCTCTTCGGGACAGTCTGGGGCGTGATGGACGCGTTTGCGGGATTGGGCGAGGCGGGCGAATCGAGCCTGCGCGCCGTGGCGCCGGGAATCGCAGACGCGCTGATCACGACGGCGGCAGGACTGTTCACGGCAATTCCGGCGGTGATTGCGTACAACATTTATTTGTACCGCATTCGCGACTTCGCGCTGCGGATGGACAATTTCGCGACAGAGTTTGTAAGCAAAATCGAGACGCTCTATAGCTAATTTTTCGCGGGCAGACCGCTGCGATAACGGAAACGAATGGCAGAGATACAAAAACAGCCGGGAACGACGCTATCGGACATCAACATCGTCCCGTTCGTGGATGTGATGCTGGTGCTGCTGGTGATCTTCATGATTACGGCGCCGATTTTGGAATCGGGGATTCAGGTTGACCTGCCGAAGACCAAGACGGTGAAGGAGATCTCGCAGGCGCGGATCGTCGTCACGATTGACCGGGCGCAGCAGCTTTTTCTGGGGAAAGACCCGGTGAATATTCACGAAATCGGGAAGAAGGTTCTGGCTCAGGACAAGGACATTGCGCACACGCCGGTTTACGTGCGGTGCGACCAAACGGTGCCGTTCGGCACCTGGGCGATGGTCGTCGATACGCTGAGGCAATCGGGAATCAACAACATCAGCGTGGTGACCAAACCACTGAACGGAGAACCGCGCTCGCAATAAGATAAGATGGAACTCAGCCTGCCTCACGAAACCGCGCGAACACTCAAAGGCCCTCTGGGCTATTCGGCGGCGTTTCACCTGATTCTTGGAGGAATCATCATTTTCGGGGGAATTTTTGCGCCGCACGGGGAGGAATGGGGCGGAGCGGGCGGACAAGGGACCGTGAACATAAATTTGGTTGGAAGCGTTCCGGCGCTTCCCATGCCGAAGCCCGACGTGGAGACGACGAACCGGACGGTGGACACGACGAAGGGACTTTATCAAGCAGAACCGCACCCCGTGAAGCCGCCGGACAACTCGAATGCGATTTTTCTGCCGAAGTTCGACCGCGAAAAGAAACCCGAGTACATCACGAAACTGGCGAAGCCACTGCCAAATCCTGTGACGCCGCCACCGAACGCGATTCCCTACGGCAATGGAGGCGCGCCGCAAATTCCGACTTCGACGTTCCGCGTGACACAGGACACGAAAGGCGGGATGGGCGTGGCGGGAACGTCGGGCGGGAGCTTCGGTTCGCAATTTCCGTGGTATGTGGAAGCGATTCAGCGGCGAATCAGCGGCAACTGGATCGAGTCATCAATCGATCCCACGATTTCGTTTGCGCCGCGATGCACCGTGTCGTTTGAAATTCTGCGCAACGGATCCATTGCAAATATTCAAATCACGCAGTCGAGCGGGAACCAATCCGTGGATATGTCGGCGATTCGCGCGGTGCAAAGCTCGAACCCGCTGGATCAGCTGCCGGCGGCGTACACGGGGACATACGTGGATGTTGAATTCTGGTTCGAGTTTCACCGGTAATGAGGAGCGGATTTGCACGAACCACGGAATGGGAAACTGAGGGACGAGGAATGAGGCAGTATCTTAGGCGCATTTTGTGCGTCATTGGCTGCGCGGCCGGCATCGCTGCATTTGTTTTCGGCGCGGCGACAAACACGATGGCGCAAGGACGAATCGAAACGGGGATTTTGAGCGGAGTGCAGAAAGTGAATCTGGCGGTGCCGCAATTCGCTTCGCGGGATGCGCAGTCGTCGCCGCTACAACTGGTGTTTCACCAAGTGGTGATGGATGATTTGAATTATTCGGGGATCGTGGACGTGGTGAGCACGAGCTTTTATCCACTGGACGATCCCAGCATGCCATCGGAGCTGAAGCCGCAGGAATGGGCAGCGGCACCGTGCAATGCACTGGACATTGCATTTGGAAACCTAACGACGACGGGCGCTTCCCTTTCGGTCGCCGGTTACCTTTACGATGTGCGGCAGACGCCGGCGGCGTCGATTTTAGAGAAAATCTATACGGGCAATGCGACGGAAGACGGCGCGCGGCAACTGGCGCACGAATTCGCCGACGATATTATTTCGCGACTGAGCGGCGGCGTACCGGGAATCGCACAGACGAAGATCGCGTATGTGAGCAACCGCACAGGACACAAGGAAATCTGGGAAATGGATTACGACGGCGCGAATCAGCACGAACTGACGCATCTAGGGACAACGTCGCTGACGCCGCGATGGTCGCCGGACGATTCGCGGATCGCGTTCACGTGCTTCGAGACATACCGGCGCGTGGTTTCGGCGCAGATCTGCATGTATTCGACGCTGACGAACCGGCTGATGTATTTTCCGCACTATCCGGGGACGAATTCGTCGCCTTCATTTTCACCCGATGGAACGAAGATTGCGTTCATGGCGAGCTATCAAGGCGATCCGGAAGTTTACCTTGCGGATGTGAACGGCGGACACATGCACCGGCTGACGTATTCGCTGGGCGTGAGCACTTCGCCCACGTGGAACCCGAAAACGGGACAACAGATTATTTTCGTGAGCGACCGCGCAGGATTGCCGGACCTTTATGAAATGAGCGCGGACGGATCAAATGTGCAGAAGATTCCGCTCTCGGCGGCGACGGGCGTCGCAGCGGCGGATTTGCCGGCGACGGGATACGTGATTGATCCGGCGTGGTCGCCGAACGGGCAACTGCTGGCCTTCAGCTGGCGGCGGCCCGCGGGAAACTACGACATTTACATTTTGGATCTGGCGAGCCACCAGCTCGCGGAGCTGACTCGCGATTCGGGACAAAACGAGCGGCCGAGCTGGGCTCCGGATGGCCGCCATATCGCATTCGAGTCCACCCGAAGCGGCTCGCTGCAAATTTGGACGATGCTAGCCGACGGGAGTGAAGCGCGTGAATTGACTGTTTCGGGGAGGAATGAATCTCCGAATTGGTCGCCCAAGTAGTCGCAGTTGGGATCGCGTTTTTGGCAGTTGACCCAGGGGTAGTTGTCTTACTGAAGGATCTGTATATTAATCTCGGCCCTGTTCTGTACGCTCGCGCAGCCCAGGGCGCGAAGGAGGCTTTTCGATGCAGAGCAGCAGCATACGTAGATTTCTCGTGTTATTCAGCGCGTTTTCATTTCTCATTTTCGCAGGAGCTTGCAAGAAGAAGACGGCGCCCGCGCCGCCACCGCCAGCTCCAGCACCTGCACCGGCACAACCGACGGTGACGCTAACAGCGTCGGCGACGGCGATCCAGAACGGCCAGAGCACAACGCTGAGCTGGACTTCGACGAACGCAACGAGCCTGGATTTGGAGCCGGGAGTCGGGCAAGTTGCACCTCAGGGGTCGACGAACGTCAGCCCGACGGCTACAGCAACGTATACGATTACAGCAACCGGACCGGGAGGGTCGGCGACAGCAAATGTGCAAATCACCGTCTCCGCACCACCGCCTCCGCCAGCGCAACCACCGGCGGCACCGGACATAAACGCCTTGTTTAACCAGAACGTGACGGATGCGTTCTTCGACTACGACAAGTCCGACATTCGCCCGGATACGCGCGACGCGCTGCAGAAGGACGCAGAATTCCTGCGCTCCTATCCGCAGGTCAATGTGACCGTAGAGGGCCACTGCGACGAACGCGGGTCGGAGGAATACAACCTCGGGCTCGGACAGCGCCGAGCCGATGCGGTGAAACAGTATCTGGTTTCGCTGGGAATCTCAGCGGACCGCGTCAAGACGATGAGCTGGGGCAAAGAGCACCCGTTCTGCACCGATCACAATGAAACCTGCTGGCAGCAGAACCGGCGCGGCCACTTTGTCATGAATCAATAACTGGAGTAAGCTGAAATCGGCCGGAGGCGCTGCGGCGGGCAACTGTCGCAGCGCCTCGGCGCATTCGGCGGATGAATTTTCGTTGCACTAAAGGAGGGTTTTATGCGTGCGCGAACGATCCTGGCATCTTTCGGGCTTTTGCTGGCCGGCGCTATCGCCGGAACGATGCTGGCGCCACCGGCAGCCGACGCGGTGTCGCGTGAGATCATCGAAATCCAGCAGAGCGTAAATCAAATCCTGCAGAACCAGCAGGACCTTCGCGCGGATGTGGACACGAAGTTCGCGTCCATGCAAACGCTGGTGCAGCAGTCGGTCAATTCAGCCGGGCATTTGAACCAGACCGTGGGGGCGCTCGAAAAAACGATTCAGGACGCACAGGCGAACAGCGGAGCGAACAACAGTACGGTCGCGCAGCAAGTGCAGGGCGTCTCAGACAACATGCAGGACCTGCAAGCGCGGGTGGCGAAGCTGGCGCAGCAAATGTCGGATATGCAGAATATCCTGCAACAGATTAATGCCAAGGTGTCCACGCCGCCGCCGGCACCGGTCAATCCGACTCCCGACGCAACGCAAGGAGGCGCGCCCGGAGCGACGCCGGACACAACCGCAGCGCAGCCTGCGGCGAACGGGCCCACGAGCCTGCGACCGATCTCCGGAAATACGCTCTACTCCAACGGGATCAGCGACTTGAACAGCGGGCATTACGACCTCTCACGCCAGGAGTTCCGCGACTACCTGGAGAATTTTCCCGATGGTTCGTACGCGGCGAACGCGCAGTTTTATCTGGGAGAGATAGCGTATGCGCAGGGCGAATACAGCTCTGCGATTGACGACTATGACCGCGTGATCGTGCATTATCCGAAGAGCAATAAAGTGGCCCCGGCGATGCTGGAAAAAGGCCGGGCGCTGGTGCAAACACACAAGAATGCGAGCGCGGAGCGCGAGTTTCGCGAGCTGATCCGCAGATTTCCAGGGTCCGCAGAAGCCAAGAAGGCGGCGACCGAAATGCGGGCGCTGGGCCCTTCGCGCTAGTTTTATACGAACTCAATCGGCGGCAATCGGCGGCCGGTTCAGGTATACTTCCGCTTTACTTTCAAGCGCGGGGGTGCGCATGTCGGTTAACAAAGTGATTCTCGTGGGACGGCTGGGACGCGATCCGGAGACGCGGTACACGGGGAGCGGACAGGCGGTGGCGAACTTTTCCGTGGCCACGGACGAGACCTACAAAGACCGCAGCGGCGAACGGCAGAAGCGCACGGAATGGCACAAGATCGTCGTGTGGGGCAAACAGGCGGAGATTGCGCAGCAGTATTTGAAGAAAGGCTCGCTGGTTTATATCGAAGGACGCATCCAATCGCGCGAGTGGCAGGACAAGCAAGGCGAAAAGCGCACGAGTTTTGAGATTGTTGCCTCGAATTTCCGGATGCTGGGAGGCCGAGCGGAAGGCGCGGCGGCGGGCATGGGCGCGGGAGCGGGAACTTCGCATAGCGCCGAGCACGAACCGATGGCCGTGGATGACCCTTCCGGCCCGGAGACGCAGATTTCGGATGAGGACATACCCTTCTAAGAACCGCTGTTGAAGCAATTCGATGAATCGAGCAGCGTTTACAGTTTGCCTGAGCGGAGTTCCCTGCCTTACTGAACCGGCCCTTGCGGTTCCTTTTCGTTCGCGGAATCGTCCGAAGCATCGTCGGGAGATTTCAGCGTAGGAAGAACGTCGCGAGCGATCAAACGGCGCTGAATCGTGCGATCATGACGCATCTTGCCGTCACGAAATTCCAGAGCGCGCTGCGCGTAGTCGGCGATATCGGATTCGTGAGTGACGAGAACGACGGTCAGACCCTCGTCTTCATTCAAACGTTGGAGAATGTCCATGATCTCGACGCTGGTGCGGCTATCGAGATTGCCGGTAGGCTCATCGGCGAGCAAGATTGCCGGATGATTCACGAGTGCACGCGCGATGGCCACGCGCTGCTGCTGGCCTCCGGAAAGCTGCGAAGGATGATGCATGGCGCGTTCGCCCAAGCCGACGCGCTCGAGCGATTGGCGGGCGCGCTCGACACGCTCGGCCTGAGGAATTCCGGCGTAGAGCGTGGGGAGCTCGACATTTTCGAGCGCCGTGGTGCGCGAGAGGAGATTGAATTGCTGGAAGACGAAGCCGATTTTGCGATTGCGGATGTGAGCCAGCTCAGTCTTCGAGAGCTGGGAAACATCGGTGCCGTCGAGCAAATAGCGGCCCTTGGTAGGGCGATCGAGGCAACCGAGAATATTCATGAGCGTGGATTTTCCCGAGCCGGACGCACCCATGATGGCGACAAATTCGCCGCGGCGGATTTCGAGGGTAACACCACGAAGCGCGTGGACCTGGATTTCGCCGAGGTCGTAGGTCTTGTGCACGTTTTCGAGCGTGATGACGGCATCCGCTGCGGCGGGCCGGACGATTTCAGATCTTCCTGGAATTGCTGCCTCGTAAGCCATGGTTTGGTGTTTGCCGGTCGCGATTAATGCGACTGCTGCTTCTGCCTTTCTTCATCCAGATGTTTGAGGAATGCCTCGAACTTCACTTTTTGGTCCTGGGTTAGAATCGCGCGAATGCTATCGCGGCCCTGCTGGCGCACCTGAGCATACTTTGGATCCCATTCGGCTTTGCGTTCCTTGTCGAGGGCCGCGTATTGTGGCCCCCATTCCGCATGGCGTTGAACATCCAAGGCATGAAACTTGGCACGATCATCGTTGAGAATTGCATCAACTTGCTTTGCTTGATCGGGCGACAACTGCAACTCATCCTTCAACTGCTTGACGACGCTAGGACGCTGCTGGCTGGCGCTGACGTGTGCATCCCAGACGTGAACTGCAACAGCACCGAGAGCAATCCCCAGCGCGAAGACGACAACAACAAGGCCCATGGCCTTCCAAGAAATTCTACTGTTGCTCATGGTGCCTTTCTGCAATCGCCAGCAAAACCTCGTCGCTATTCGAAGGCGAGCCGTAAGCTGGCGTTACGAATGTATCCGCCTGCTGTACCAAAACGGCTGAAGCCGGCGGGACTACCTCTGGATTGCTGGCCCTGATTTCATAGGCGAACAAGAAAACCAGAACGAGCGCGGCGGAAAACGCAAGACGCCAGGCCAGCGCTTCGAGCGGACGCCAGAAATTCTTCTGCTGCTGGAGCCAAAGCTCCGCAGTGCTGACGCGAGCCATCACCAGGCGCGTAAACCCGGGGCCGGGCTCTTCGGCGCGATCAAAAAGACCAACGAGCCGCGAAGCCAGGCGCGCCTCTTCGAGGGCCTGACGGCAATCCGTGCAGGCATTGAGGTGCGACGCCAGCCGCTCGGCATCGTGACGCGGCAGATCGCCGCTCAAATAATCTTCCAAAAAAGCTTCGAACTTTTCACAACCATTCATATTTTGTTCGGACATGGTCACCTCTCCGAACCACCTTGAATAACTTGCTCTTCCTTCACTTATTTTTCCTTGCGTCCATGGCCCACGCGCCGGCGGTAATTTTTTGCCAAGCGGCGCCGGGCGCGAAACAAACGAACCTTTACGGTGTTTACATTCAAACCCAGCATCCCGCCAATTTCCTCGACGGCGAAACCCTGAGCCTCCTTCAAAACCAGCATCGTGCGATCTTCGTCCGTGAGATCACTGAGCAAGCGATCGACGATTTCCCTCAATTCGGCGCGTTCGCCGGGATTGCCGGCGTCGGCACCGCTGCTGACGAACTGCTCCACATGGCGGACCTGGTCTTCGCTCAGGTCGGCTTCGTAACTGAGCGGCCGGACTTTCTTTTTCCGCAGATAGTCCCAGCACTCATTTACGGTAATCTTGTACAGCCACGTCGAAAAGGCCGAGCGCAAGTCAAAGCGCTGAATCGAGACATAGGCCTTTAGAAACACCTGCTGGGCAACGTCCTCGATATCCTCGCGGCGGCGGAGAATGCCGCTGACCACGGCAATTACGCGCTGCTGATGCCGCCGAACCAGCTCCTCAAAGGCCGTAGACACGCCTTTTTGGGCCTGGCGGACCAGGTCACGGTCATCGGTCTTCGCAGCCCGAGACCGGGCATTCAGAGCAACGGCGGTTGCGCTAGCAGCCACGTCTTTTGGGACGTTATCCATGCCGTTCCGGTTACATCCTGCCTTTATGGGTTTCCATCAGTTATCGCTTGCAGGGGCCAGTGTTTCATGTGACAATCCATTCATGATAATTGGAGATCGTTTACGTTTGTTGCGGGAGACCAAAAAGCTCTCGCAGGGTGACATCGAAAAGCGCACTGGACTTCTCCGCTGTTACATTTCGCGGGTCGAGAACGGACATACCGTTCCGGCCATCGAAACACTAGAAAAGCTGGCACGAGCCATGGAAGTGCCGCTCTACCAGCTATTCTACGACGGCGAGGAGCCACCTGAGCTGCCAAATCTTCCGAAACGGAAGTCGTCAGATGATATCGCGTGGGGGAGCACTGGAAAAGACGCGCGAGTTCTCGGACGGTTTCGCCGGCTGCTTGGGCGCGTGGATGAAGCCGACCGCCGCCTTCTACTCTACATGGCCCAGAAAATGGCCACGCGGTAGAGCGGGCACGATCGCATTCATTCATCGACAATCACTCCCATTCGATTGTGCTGGGCGGTTTTGAGCTGATGTCGTAAACGACGCGAGTCACGTCGCGAACCTCGTTTACGATACGAACTGAAATCCGCTCCAGCACATTCCAAGGGAGACGCACCCAGTCTGCTGTCATAGCGTCTTCGGATTCGACGACGCGAACGGCGATGGTGTATCCGTACGTCCGAAAGTCCCCCATCACGCCCACACTGCGAACGGGCAACAAAACAGCAAACGCCTGCCAGATCTTCGAGTAAAGACCGGCGCGGCGAATTTCGTCCACAACGATGGCGTCGGCTGCGCGAAGCGTGTCCAATCTTTCGCGCGTGATTTCTCCCAAAAGGCGAACCGCCAATCCGGGCCCCGGAAACGGATGTTTCAAAAGTATCTCGTCCGGCAAACCGAGTTCACGACCGAGCAAACGAACCTCGTCCTTAAAAAGGTCACGAAGAGGCTCGAGTAACTCGAAAGGCAGATCCTTCGGCAGGCCGCCGACGTTGTGGTGCGTCTTGATGACCGCAGAAGGGCCCTTGACGGAGACGGACTCAATGACATCGGGATAGAGAGTTCCCTGAACGAGAAAACGCATCCCGGAGCTGCCGCGACCCGCTTCTGATGCCAGACGCTTGGCTTCTTCGGCAAACACGGCGATGAACTCCGCGCCGATGCGCTTGCGCTTTTCTTCCGGATCCGTGACGCCCTTCAGCCGCGCGAGGAAGCGTTCGCTGGCGTCAACGCCATCGACATTCAGGCCGAGGCGATTGCGGAGCAAGTCGAGCGTCTCGTGATACTCGTTTTGCCGGAGAAGGCCGGTGTCGACGAAGACGTTTGTCAGGCGATCGCCGATGGCGCGATGCACCAAAACGGCAGCGACGGCGGAATCCACTCCGCCGCTCAGGGCGCAAAGAGCATGAGTATCGCCGACACGATTGCGAATCGCCTCGACGGTTTCGGCGATGAACGATGCGCGGTTCCAGTTCTTTTTGGCGTGACAGACTTCGAAGACGAAATTGCGGAGCATGTCGGTTCCGCGCTCAGTGTGGCGAACTTCGGGATGAAATTCGACGCCATAAAGATGGCGCACAGGATCTTCGATTGCGGCGACGGCGTTGTCCGTGCGGCCGGTCGTCTCGAAGCCCGTCGGGAGACCAATGACGTGGTCGCCGTGGCTGTTCCAAACTTTGCCGTGATCGGGAATGCCGCGGAAAAGAGCGGAATCTTTCTCGCGGTCAAGACGCGCCGGGCCATATTCGCGGCGCTCGGCTTTCACGACGTTGCCGCCCAACGCGTGCGCCATCCATTGCATGCCATAGCAGATTCCGAGAACCGGAACGCCGAGATGCAAAACCCGGGAGTCACATTCTGGAGCGCCCTCATCGTAGACGGAGCTGGGGCCGCCGGAAAGGACGATGCCGGCCGGCTCGAGGCGCTTCACTTCGTCGAGCGAGGCGTTACAAGGCAAAATGGCGGAAAAAACTTCCTGCTCGCGAATGCGACGGGCAATCAACTGCGTATATTGGCCGCCGAAATCGAGAACCACAACACCGCCGCGTGTGCTCACGCCCAGTTCCCCTTTTCTTTCGAAATGAGATTCGCGCTCCGGAAGCGCTGCTGCATTGGCCATTGGATCGTCCTCGCGACTAACGCACGACGAGACTGACGAGCTTCTTCGGCACGACAATCGTCTTGGCGATCTGGCGTCCGCTTACGAGCGGCGCAATATGCGGATCGACGAGGGCGCGCTGAAGCTGCTCCTCCTCGCTCAAGCCATCGTCGACGAGAATCTTGCCGCGCAGGCGTCCATTGATCTGAATAATAACCTCAAACTGATCTTCTTTGGCCAAATCTTCATGGTAAGACGGCCACGGAACGCGCGGGATACCCTTCGCAGCAGTGAGTCCCCCGGCGTGGCCGAGGATTTCCCAAAGCTCTTCGCTCAGATGAGGCACGACAGGCGCCATGATGAGCACCAGCACTTCGATGAGGTGCTTAAGGACGGCAGGATTGACAGCATCGTCCAGCGGCTCCTGTGCGTGCAGTTCGTTGACAAGCTCCATCATGAGGGCGACGGAGGAATTGAAGTGCCAGCGAACCTCGAAATCGGAAGTGACGCGCTTGAGCGTCTGATGCGCTTTGCGCAGCAGCACCTTTTCTTTGACTGTAGCGCTGGCGAGGTCAATCGCTTCCGGGCGCGCCGCCGCGACAGACTTCAGCGCCGCAGCATGACGATCAACGAGGCGATAGACTTTATTCAGGAAACGCGCGCAACCCTCGATTCCCTGCTCGCTCCATTCGAGATCTTTTTCCGGCGGCGCAGCGAAAAGCGTATACATGCGCGCGGTGTCGCAGCCATATTTTTGCGCCATATCGTCCGCGCCAACTACATTGCCGTGCGATTTGGACATGGCCCGGCCGCCCTTCTGCACCATTCCCTGAGAAAAAAGGCGCAGAACGGGTTCGCGATGACGGATCAGGCCGAGGTCGCGCATGACCTTGGCGAAGAAGCGTGAATAGATCAAATGCAGGATGGCGTGCTCGATGCCGCCGATGTACTGGTCAATGGAAAACCAGTAGCCAGCTTCCTCAGGGGCGTAGGGCGCGGAAGTGTTGTGCGCGTCGGTGTAGCGATAAAAATACCAAGAGGAATCAACGAATGTGTCCATGGTGTCGGTCTCACGCCGGGCTGCCCCGCCGCACTTCGGACACTTTGCATTCACGAATTCGGGAACGCCGGCGAGCGGGGACTGGCCTTCGCCGGTGAGTGAAACTTTTTCCGGAAGCCGAACGGGCAAATCGCTATCGGAAACGGCAACGACGCCGCACTTTTCGCAGTAGACAACGGGAATCGGCGTGCCCCAATAACGCTGGCGCGAAATGCCCCAGTCCTTGAGGCGATAGATGGTCTCACCGCGACCAGTGCCCTTGGCTTCGGCGTCGGCGGTCATTTTTTCGATGGCGATTTCGGATTCCATTCCAGAGTAAGGGCCAGAATCCACGGCGCGACCGTAAGCGGAGTACGCTTCGGAGAGAGCGCCGGCTTTAAGCGACGAGCCATCGGCGGGCTGCACGACAATTTTCACGGGAATGCGATATTTTTCAGCGAATTCGAAATCGCGCTGATCGTGCCCCGGGACGCACATGACCGCGCCAGTTCCATATTCCGCGAGGACGAAATTGGCGATCCAGATGGGAACCATTTCGCCGGAGAATGGATTCACGGCAAAGCGACCGGTAAAGATGCCTTCTTTTTCCGCTTTGGCGAGATCCGCGGCGCGGACGACTTTTTGGCGCAGGCGATTCCATTGCGCCTCGACAGCGGCGCGGCCACTGATGCCGTCAAAAAGGCCGGGCAGCAGCGGATGGCCGGGCGAAAGGACGATGGCAGTGGCGCCATAAATCGTGTCGATGCGCGTGGTGAAAACTTCGATGACCGCATTTTCCATTTTCGCGACAGGAAAACGGACGCGCGCGCCGCGCGATTTGCCGATCCAGTTGCGCTGCATGGCGAGGACGCGTTCGGGCCAACCCTGCTCGAGATCGGCCATGTCGTCGAGAAGTTCGTCGGAATAATTCGTGATGCGCAAGAACCACTGCTCGATTTCCTTGGCCTCGACCTGCGTGGTTTCGTGGCGCCAGCAGCAGCCGTCGACAACTTGCTCATTGGCGAGAACCGTCTGACACTGAGGACACCAGTTCACTTTGCTGCGTTTGCGATACGCGAGGTCACGCTCGAGCATGCGCAGGAAAAACCACTGATTCCAGCGATAGTATTCGGGCTCGCAGGTGGAAATTTCGCGGCGCCAGTCGTAGCTGAAACCGAAGCGTTTGCAGACGGCCTTCATCTGGGCGATATTCGAATTGGTCCAATCACGCGGTGGGATGCCGTTCTTGATAGCTGCGTTTTCGGCGGGTAAACCGAAAGAATCCCAGCCGATGGGATGCAGAACATTGAAGCCGCGCATGCGCTTGTAACGGGCGATGGAATCGCCGATAGTGTAATTGCGCATGTGGCCCATGTGCATCGTGCCGGAGGGATACGGCAGCATCTCGAGGGTGTAGTACTTGGGCCGAGTCGCGTCGCGGTCGGCGTCAAACGCGCCCTCTTCTGCCCAATTTTTCTGCCACTTTGCTTCGATTTGCTGTGGATCGTATTCGCTCAAGGAACGCGTCACCTTTTCCGTCGTTTGGATTTCTTCGTACTCACTCGCCGACTGCGAATGCGAAAACCATCGGCAACCCGTCCGGTGCGGCGCGGAGTTATGCCGACGAGACGCCAGAGTGTCTCGACGTTTCTGCGGTCGTCGCCGGGACGATCAATGGGAGTTTCGAGAATAAAGGCACGGCCGGTGAGCTGCGGATGATTCAAGATGCGGCGAAATGCATCGCGGCCAATTTTGCCTTTACCGATGTGTTCGTGACGATCGAGATGCGAGCCGAGCGCGGCCTTGGAATCGTTCGTATGAATGACGAAAACGCGCACTAGGCCGACTGTGCCGTCAATTTCGGCGAGCGCCGCTTCCAGACCTTCCACTGAGCGCAGATCATGACCGGCAGCGAAAAGATGAGCGGTGTCCACACAGACGCCGAGAGGCAGCTCAGGACACTGGTCGATGATGCTTTTGATCTCGCTGAAGCGCGAGCCGACGGAAGTTCCCTGCCCAGCCGTGTTTTCGAGCAAGACGCGAAGATTTTCAAAATTCACACCACGTGAGGCTTGCTTCAGTCCGTCGGCGATGGCGGAGATTGCCGCTGACATCGAAGCGCCTTTGCCGCTGCCGGGATGCGCAACCAAGAAATCGGCGCCGAGCGCGATGGCGCGAACGATCTCTTCGTGAAAGGCCTGTATCGAGCGGACGCGCAGAATGCGATCGGGCGAGGCAAGATTGATCAAATAATTGTCGTGAATGACGAGCGGACCGAGCTTTAGCTCTTCGCGGCGAGCGCGGAAGCGTTGCGCGGAAGGATCGACGCCTTTCGCGCCACTCGCGGGACGACGCCACATGCGCGGGCTGGCAGAAAAAATCTGGAGCGCGTTGGCGCCGAGATTGTGGGCGAGATCGAGTGCGGAAGTGATCTCGCCGGCGATAGACGTGTGGATGCCGATGCGAATGCTGCCGTCCATCCACGCAGGCGGAGACGGCTCTGGAACAGGTTCGGGACGATATTCATCACTGGGGAGATACGGCTGCGTTGAACTGTGCTGCGGTTCTTCCATTCCCTCTAAGCGCTGCGTTGATTTCGGATGAATTGATATTCTAGCGGATTAGAGCGGCTTGCGCAAACGACAAAGCGTGAATGCCTTGTGGCCAACGTTTGAGATTTTAACCGGAAATTGATTTGACCGGGCGCAACGAGCTGCATATACTGACCTCCTGAACATGAGCAAGCCGACGGCGCAGTGGCGATATTACGGACTCACCTACCGCTACCCTTACGGGTTTGCGGCCACGGTGAAGCGCAGGCGCTTAGAGGATTCAAGGATGTAGCAGGAAGCGCAAAAGGGTTCACCGAGACCGGCCGCAGACCTCAAGGGTTTGCGGCCTTTTTTTTGGCCCCGGCCCGGCGGCCGTAACGATGCCAATCATTCGTCGCGATGAATTCTCGGGAAATGCCGGATGCAGTTAATTGCGGACAAAAATGCCGAAGGAGACAGAAATGACCATCGGGGACCATCGAAGGCGAGTCGACGAGCTGGACCGGGAGCTCGTGCGCATGCTGAATCGCAGGGCGCAGATGACGATTCAACTTGGGCAATTAAAGAAAGCGGCGGGACTCCCGGCACGAGACGAAGCACGCGAGGAAACCATCCTGCGGCACGTGCGGAGACTGAATCCGGGACCGCTGGATGACACAGCGCTCACGGCAATCTTTCGGGCGATATTGGATGAGTCGCGGCGCGTTACGTCAGAGATGCTCACGGAGACGCCCAGCAAGGGGGGCGAATGACAACGCGTGAGATTTTGGCTCGCCGGAAACGGCGATGCTTCGATTGCAGCGCCGGCGTTCGTTGCAGTACACTTCCTGTTTCGCTTGCGCGCGGCGTGCGCGGCTGGTGTGCGGCGAACATGCACGAAATCCATTTCAGCGTCCCAGGGAGACTGTTTCGATGCTTGTCGTAATGCAAGCTCACGCGACCGAAGAGCAGGTTCAAGCCGTCTGCCGACGGATTGAAGCGCTCGGGATGCGTGCGCACCCGATTCCGGGATCGAACCGGACGGCGATCGGCATCACGGGAAATTCCGGCGCGGTGGACGTCGGGTCGCTCGAAGCGATGCCCGGCGTGGTCGAATGCATACCGGTCAGCAAGCCTTACAAGCTGGTCAGCCGGGACGCGAAGGAAGAAAACACCGTCGTGCGCGTGCCAACCCCCGCAGGCGAGGTGCGCATTGGCGGGCCGGCACTGGCGATTATCGCGGGACCGTGCGCGATCGAGAGCCGCGAGCAAGCGATGGCCATTGCCGCAAGAGTGAAGGCCGCGGGCGCGCATCTATTTCGCGGAGGTGCATACAAGCCGCGGACGTCGCCGTACAGCTTTCAGGGACTCGGCGAGCCGGCGCTGAAAATTCTGGCGGAAGTACGCGAGCGGTTCGGGCTGGGAATCGTGACGGAAGCGGTGGACAACGAGAGCCTGGACCTCGTGGAAAAATACGCGGACGTGATTCAAATCGGCGCGCGAAACATGCAAAATTTTTCGCTGCTGAAGCGCGCGGGGAAAGCTTCGAAACCCGTGCTGCTGAAACGCGGTCTTTCGGCGACTCTGGATGAATTTCTGATGGCCGCGGAGTACGTCCTTTCGGAAGGCAACTATCAACTGATGCTCTGCGAGCGCGGCGTGCGGACGTTTTCCGATTTCACGCGAAACACACTGGATTTGAGCGTGATTCCGGCGGTGCAATTGCGCAGCCATCTGCCGATCCTAGTGGACCCGAGCCACGGAACGGGACGCCGGAATAAGGTTTTGCCGCTTTCGCGGGCGGCTGTTGCCGTGGGCGCGGATGGATTGATTGTCGAAGTGCATCACAATCCCGACAAGGCGCTTTCCGACGGCATGCAGTCGATCGTTCCTGAAGAGCTCGAGCAGTTGATGGGCGAAATCCGGCAAATTGCATCCGTGGTTCATCGCGCGCTGAATTAAGATCCTGTGAGCGTCCCGCCACTCTCGGCTGTCCCTGGCCCACCGCGCAGGAATCGTTCCCGCTGGAATGCGCGGCTGATCTTTGTCCTCATTGTTCTGCTGGGAGTGGCCGCGATTGAGATCGCCCGCGAGCACCGCCCGTCATTTCTGCGGCCGGGACTGCATTTATATGCGTATGTGGCAAACACGGCGGACGGCACGCTGACCGTGGTGGATCTGGTGAGCCTGAAGCCGGAGGCGACGATTCCTGTAGGCCCGGAGCCGAGCGGGATTCGCGCGGATCCAAAACGGGACGAAATCTGGGGAGTCAGCACGGCGGGCGGATACGTCTGGGTGCTCGACACGCGCTCGAACCAAATTGTTTCGCGAATTCGCGTTGGGGCGACTCCTTACGCGCTGGATTTTTCGCCTGATGGCGCTCGTGTGTACGTCGCGGCTTCTGGTGCGGACGCCGTGATGGCGGTTGATTGCGCCTCGCGGCAAATTGTGGCACGCGGGCGAGCGGGGCGACGTCCGTGGATTGCGCGAACGACGCCCGATGGCAAGCTCGTTGTGGTGACGAATCGCGGCGACGCAACGGTTTCCGTGCTGGATGCAGCGACGCTTGCGCCTCGCGGCGTCGCGCACGTGGTTGCCGATCCGGAACAGATAGGAATCATTCCTGACGGCTCGAAGGCTTATATCTCCTCAGGGAGCAGCAACCGCATTTCGATCGTCGACCTGCGAAAATTCGAGACGATCACAAATCTTGATCTCGGCGGCACAACTGGAAGTTTTGTCTTTTCGAAGGACGGTGGAGAGCTGTATGTCGTGTCGCCGGACGCGCATGGATTAATTTTTGTGGACACGTGGACGAACGAGGTTTCGGGCTACCTAATGCTTGGAGCGGCGCCGACACGGGCGATCCTGTCGCCAGACGGCGCGTCGCTGTACGTTTCCGACGCGGGCGCTTCGCATGTGGTGCCTGTAGAGATCGGAACCAGGCAGATCGGCCCTCCGGTAACAACGGGACAGGGCCCCGGCGTCATTCAGTTTGCGCCGATCGGGGATATGGCGCTGGTGGTGGATGCAGGCTCGGATGACCTGGCGGCGATTCGCACGGATACGAATGCGCTGATTACTCTCGTGCCCGTGGGCCGAAGTCCGCGTGATCTGGCAATCAAACTCTTCTGAGATTTGCTACGGCGTGACGGTCAGCGTCAGATTCACTGAGCGGGATGTACCGGTGATCGTTCCCGTCACCACGACGGTGTATGTGCCGGGAGGCGTGGCCGTGCCTTGCGTTGTGTTGTTGCTGTTCCCTCCTCCGCAGGAAGACAATGCCAGCAGACTGAGAACCAGCAAAGGCCGTAGATAACGGCGGCGCGCCTTCGTCTTCATCAAGAACGCCAACATAGCAAGAGCCAAGAGCCAGACTGTCCACAGCGGCACCGGAGTGCGCCGTAATGGACGCGAACCGAAAGGACCGCTGAACGGCGCGAAGCTCTTGGCAGCCGTTGTCGTGAGGTTCACGGTGAAAGGAGCCGCCGAATTCCCCGACACCGTGACGGAAGGAGTGATTGAACACGCGCTGCCGGTTATCGAGTCGCTGCATAAGAGATTCACGGTGCCGGTGAAACCGTTAAATGGCGTCACCTGCATGCTGATGGTCGCTGATGAGCCTGCGGCGACAGTCGCGGAGGTCGAGCCGCCGGAAATGGGTTGCAATTGATAGTCCTGCGCCGAACCATTGAGCGCGTCTGCCTGGGGGCTGTTTGGCGCGTTGTCAGTAAGGACGAGACTTGCCGTGCGCGTTCCGGAGCTTGTCGGCAAGAACGAGAGATTGAGCGAGCAATTTCCTCCTGCAGCGACGGTGACGTTCGATCCAGCGGGAACGCAAGTGCCGGCGGCGGAGAAGTCGCCCGGATCCGTGCCAGTGAAAGCGATATTGCTAATCACGAGTGGACCGTTGCCGGTGTTTTGCACCTGAACAGGCACGCCCGCGACCTTGATCCCCACGACGGTCGTGGGAAATTGCAGACCGTTGGGAACGAAGAGAGCGGTCGGCTGCGCGCCGGTGCCGGAAACAGGCAACGTCTGCGGTGACGTGGTGGCGTCGTCGGTGACGGTCAGAAGCGCGGAGCGAGAGCCGGTGGCCGTGGGCGTGAACGTGACGGAAATCGTGCAAGAACTATTTTGATTGAGAGTCGACGAAGACGAGGGGCAATTGTTTGTCTGCGAAAAGTCGCCGGGATTTGTACCCGTGAACCCAATGCTGCTGATGGTTAGCGGGCCGCTGCCGGTGTTTGAGAGCATCACCGTCTGAGGCGGCGTGCTCGAAGTCGAGACATCCTGCGGGCCGAAAGTTAAGTTCGGCAGCGAGAAATTCACGCCGGGGGATGTTCCCGTGCCGGATAGAGGAATTGATTGAGGAGATGTACTGGCGTTGTCGGTAACCGTGATGCTGGCGGAGCGAAGGCCGGTCGCGGTCGGCTTGAAAGTTGCATTGATTGTGCAGGAATTATTCGGCGAAGTAGAAGTGAGTGTGGAGGGCGAAATCGGGCAATTGCCCGCGGGCAAAAGAGAAAAATCACCCGGGTTTAAGCCGGCAAGCGAAATGCTGGAGATCGAAAGAGCAACGTTGCCGTTGTTTGTGAGAGTAACGGGCTGTGACCCGGAGGCGACGCCGATGTTTTCGTTTGTAAATGTGAGTGATGCGGGAGAGGGGATGGCCTCCGGCGTAGCAGCTACCTCGGTCCCGGAAAGCGACACTGTGACGGTCTCCGTGGCATTCGTGGTATCCGTGAGCAAGATGGAGACTTGGGCTGAAAGTGTTTGCGGAGGATTTGGTTCATTCGGGGCGAAATTCACGGCGATTGTGCATGGTGATCCAGGGGTGAGCTGTAAACCAGTCGTGCAGGTGTTACCGGTGGTAAACGCAAAGTCCGACGCGTTGGTCCCCAAAAGCTGGACTGTAGTCAGAGTAAAGTTGTTGGAGCCGACGTTCATCAGCACAGGGTTCTGCGGTGCGGGGCTGGTTAGACCTTGCGGCGTGCTCGGGAAGACTAATGAGTTCGGAGCGAGATTGACTTCAACCGAAGTGCCTGTTCCTGTCAGATCCAAGACTTGCGGGCTGCCAACGCCGTCGTCGGTAATTTGCACTTCGGCAGTTTCCGGCCCGACGGTCGAAGGAGTAAAAACGACCTGGAAGTCGCACCTGGCTCCTTGCGCAAGCGGCGGGTTGGCCAGGCAACTTGTGCCTGTGCTTGGGCCGCTGGCGACGAAATCGGAAGCGTTTGTGCCTGAAACCGTGAAACCGGTAATGTTCAGAGTTGAGCCAGCAGAGCCGTCATTTGTGAATTGCACATTCAGCGGAGGAGAGGATGTGCCCTCCGCGAAGGAGCCTATGGCGCCGACCGAAGGGGCATACGCGCCGCAGGCGGGAGGGCCGCTGGGGAGCGTGACAGTGGTTAGAAAAGTGTCCGACTCTGCGGGCGTGAGCGCGCAGCTTGTGCAGGTTGGCTGTATGCCGGTCTGAGGAGCGCCGGTGACGAGCGGATAATCATTGGATGTGGTGTCGCCAGCGACGACGGCATCTCCGGCAGAGTCCGTCGCGACAGCGTTGGCTTCCGTGCTCGCGCTGCCAGCGAGAAAACTGTTGTAAATGAGCGACGAAGCACCGCTCACTGTGGGATTTAGTTCGGCGAGAAAGGCGTCCTGACTGCCGGTGAAACTTTGTAAAGAGCACAGGACCGGGAAATTGTTCGAGGTCGTCTTGCCGACAACGTATACCTGTGGCGCAGAAACCACCGGCGGCGAAACCACGGCAATTCCCTGTCCCGAATCTGAGCCCGTTCCGCCAAGATAGGTTTCGTATTGGAGGGAAGTAACCGTAGGCGTGGCGCTGGTCTGAGACACAACAGCGAGAAACGCGTTGCTGGTACCGTTGAGCGACGACTGAAAAGGTGAATCGGGCAGGCCGGAAACGATGAAATCTGCCGATTGAGTTACGCCGGTGATGTAGGCGTCTGGCGGTGATGAAGTGTCGACAGCGATGGCGAGCGCCTGGTCTGCGCCGCTGCCGCCGAAGGTCGAAGCGTAAACGATCCCGCCGCCTGAAGCGGGATTGATCTGCATTACAAAAGCGTCAGACGAGCCACCGCCGGGGCCGCCGGAAAAACGGTTGGTCGCCGGAAAGTTAGTCGCTGGGAGAGACGTAAATCCGGCAATGTAGGCATGGCCAGAGCTATCGAGCGCAATGCTCGTGCTCGCCACCGTGGCGTCGATACCAAAGTAGGTTGCGTACGCGAGGGTGCCTGTGGATGCCGTAAATTCGGCGAGGAAACCGTCGCTCGCACCGCCGCCATAGGTTGACTGAAAACCCGTCGTGATTGGCGGTATCGCTGTCAGCAAATCCGTGGAGGATGTATCGGAGGTTATAAACACGTCTCCGGTGGAATCTGTGGCGATGCCGGCATAGCCTTGCGCGGCTTCCGCGCCGCTGCCACCGTAATATTCAGAATAGTTCAATCCGCTGCCGGCGCCGTTCAAGTCAGTGACGGTCATATCCGAGGAGCCGTCGAGAGAACTGCCGGGATTGCCGGAAGTCACGGTCACTGGAAAATTGGCGGAGGTGGTCCAGCCGAGGATGGCGAGATTGGGAGGGTTCGAAGCCCCGGGAGAATTGTCCAATGCGATCATTCCGCCTTGATCGTTGCCGGAGCCACCGATGAAGGTCAGGTACACGAGGCCGCTGGCGCCGCCGCTGGGGTTAGGATTGATTTTTGCCACGAAGAGATTCGATGTAGCACCTGAGCTGGCGCCACCGCAGGTCGTAGATGTTACGTCGTTGCAGGTCGTCGATTCAGGAAACGTTGTGATATTGGTGGTTGTTCCGCCGACGTAAACGTTCCCTGAAGAATCGACAGCGACGCTGTTGGCCTTGTCCGCGCCGTTGCCGCCGAGGAAAGTTGTATAGGCAATAGAAATCTGGGGATCGACGACGAGTGGAAGATCGGCGCGATACTTGCCGACGGTGAAGCCAATCTCATCACGACTGAGCAGTTTGTAGCCGCCAGCGACATCGATGCGGCGTCCGTGATCCTGCTGATAAACCTGCGGGCGATGCATAGCGATTTGACGACTGCCGACACGCACAAGGACGTCGCCGACGCGATTCATTTGCAGGGCGCTCGCTCCGTGAAAAAGGAGCCGGGCGTTTCGCAAATCGCCGCCGGGCTGGACGATCAGATCGTATTCGAGGCCGTGGAGATTGCCATAGAACTGAGCGTCAATCTGCGGATAAAGGCCGCGATATTGAACGCTGGCATAGTGCGGAACGTTTGTGTGCCATTTGCGAGGATCGTTGCCGAGGAGATAGTTGGTCTTGCCCGGAAGCAATCGTTCGCCGCTGAGGCGAACATTCTTCTGCGCGCCTTCGAAATCCATTTGGAGAGCTGTCTGGCGCGGTGCAAGGGATTGAGTCCCGGGCTTCGCGGCGCGACTGGACCATACGATGGCCAAACTGTCCTGCGCCAGAAACAAGGAAGCGTCATTCGCACGAGCGAGGAATTTCGCTCGCGGCGCAGCTTGGCCAACGTTGGGTTCAAACTCCCAGGAGAGATTCTGCGGCGGACTGGCACCTTGCTTGAGAGGCGCGAACGAAAAACGGGCGCGGGCAGCAGCAGGATGTTGCGTATCTTGAGGGAAAGGAACATGGCGACGAGGCGCCCGCCGGACGATGAAAACGCACCCAAGGCCCAAGGCGAGCACGGCGAAGGCGGCGAACCGAAAAAATACCTTAGAACGAGAATTGAGCGACACCCAGCACCGTGACCGAGAGGTGAAGACACGTATCATAGGGAAGGCTGACGTCTTATCCCAAGCAATGGGGGACAGAGAACCAATATACGCATATCTCGAATTCTGTCAATCGTTTACTGTGGGGACAATTATGCCCAGAGGTCGCCGAGCAACGCCATTTTCTTGCAATATGGCGATCATTCGAAGAGGCGGGAGTAAAGATTAGGACGGTTCGACTGGCCATGCGAAATTCTCTTCTCCTAGGCGGATTTCAATCGAGCCTTCCGGCGGAAGCAGTTCGATGGGAAGGCCACCGCGCCACAAAGAGACGCTCAAGAGGACGGACTGCTGCCCTCGAAGAGAAAAAAGTTCCTTGGCAACGCCGACTTCGATGACTTTGCCGATTGCCGCGGCATATTTAGCCGAATCAGGCGAGATTTCGGCAGTGTCTTTTTCGGCTATGGCACTCACAAGCTTGCCTTCGCCAAGCTTAAGAGAAACCTCGATTTCGCAACCCGCCTGGAAGATGAACCGAAACTCGCAATTCGCAAGCTGTTCGAATCCTTCGCGCGTCGGGTCGAGGCGCACGAATAGCCATTCTTCATTGAAGCCAAAGAGGAGTTCGCCGAGGACATACGGCTGGCCGTGCATCGAGGCGCCGCGTCGCGCTGCGCCGAACTGTCCGGCACCGAGCCACTCGAAATAGGAGCTTACGCGTCCGTCGATGAAAACATGGAGCCAGTCCGTCGGCGGCGCGGCCTGGGGCGCCACGCCGATTTTCTTGATGGGCTCGGCCAATGCGCGCGGCGCTTCGCGGCCGAGAGCGGCGTAAACTTGCGTCAGGTGCTTGCGATAGAGTTCGTCGAACTCACGATCGTTCTCCGAGCCGTGCTCCGGCCCGTACCACCAGCACCAGTCGCTCCCTTCGGCAGCGAGCAAGGAGTCATACGCAGCGGCAAGATTCGGCGCGACCGCGGCGGCCGGTGCAGCAGCGTGGCTTGCCGCTTCCGCCTCGGCATAGGCCTGGCGCGCATCGCGCAAAAGCTCCCAGGCACGAATATCCTCAGAAGAACCGGTCCAGATATCGAAATTCGCATCGATCCACGAGCCGGGGAAAATTCCTTCGAGAGTGCCGATTTCGCCTGCCGCGATGGCTTCCGACGCCGTGAGCGCGCGAATCTCGGGGTCTTCGGAGATTTTTTTGTACAACTGCTTCAAAAACTCGCGGCCGCCGCCGCGATAGTATTCCCAGGCGTTTTCCCCGTCGAGAATCACCGACACCGTCGCGGGTTTGTCGCCCGAAGTCTTTTCGCCGATGATGCGAAGGCGGCGATGAAAATCCGCCGCCGCGTCATTGGCGCCCATACGGGAATAGACAAAGCCGATGAGGTCGGAAAGATAATGGTCGCGGAAAAATCCGGCAATTTCCTTGTCGCCGAACTTAAATCGCCACGGCGAATAGAGTTCGTGGGCATTTTCCGGCACGCCGCCTTCGTCGCGCCAAAAACCGATATTTCGCGTACGGCCAAGGATTCCCTCATCCGTGGCGAACCAGCGGAAACCCATTTCGGCGGCGATGGCGAGTACTTCATCGGAAACAGAGCCTTCGGAGGGCCAGAGGCCTTCAGGAAGGCGACCGAATCGCGTTTCATGGTACCGGCGAGCGCGAAGCAATTGCTCATGCGCATCCTGCGGGAAACGAAAGGGCGGAGCGAGTTCCGGTGAATGCGGGTTAGCGACACGCGCGATTCGCGAATCGCAGAGCAGCGGAAGAATGGGATGGAAAAACGGCGTCGTTGAAATTTCGATTTGGCCTCGCTCGGCAAACTCACGGTACGCGGGCAAAACCCTTCGCAACAATTCCGCCTGTTTGGCGTAAAGCTTCTGTTTGTCTTCTTCAGTGAAATTTTCTCCGCGGCGCGCGAGTTCGGAAACGACGGGATCCAGCGCGAGATATTCTTCGTCCATCCAGGCAAGCTGCGAGAGCAATTGCAAGTCACACCAGTCGCGGATGTTGAATTCTGCGAGCGTGCGCTCCCGGCCAAGCTTTTGCGACCACTGGAACAAATTTACGAATCGCGACCAGCGGCCCATCAGGTTTTCGTGATTTACCTGAAAAGCGCGGCCGAGGATTTCTTCCTTATTGATTTTGCTCAGTTCGGCCGCCGGCTTGAACGCCGTGTCGACCCAGGGGTCGTTGAATATGCCGCTGGCGTATTCCTCGATTTGTTCGGCCATGGAAGGCACAATGTTGAAGGTCGCATGAAAGTTGGGAAATTCACGAAGGCTTTCCACCATACCCCAATAATCTTTCAACGCATGCAACCGAGTCCACGGGAGGATGTATCGATTGGTTGTGGGGTCGCGGTAAAGCGGCTGGTGCATGTGCCAGAGGAGGACGAGGTGAACACGGCTCATGCGAGATGTCTTTCCAATGCCGTCCGGCCGCTCGTGCTAGAATGGCCCCGCGCACCGATGCGCATCCTCGATCGATACATTAGCCGTGAAGTCGTCTCGCACGCCTTGCTGGGGCTGGCCGTTTTCACATTCGTTTTTTTCGTGCCACAGCTTGTGCAATTGATGGGATTGATTGTGCAGCACGCAGGCACGGCGGGACAAACCATCACTCTGTTTCTCTGCTCGCTGCCGCCGGTCCTGATTTTTACGCTGCCGATGTCCATGCTGGTCGGCGTACTGATCGGACTCGGAAGATTTTCCGCCGATAGCGAAATCGTAGCGCTAAATGCCAGCGGCGTGGGACTGCGGCGGTTGCTGGTGCCGATCGGCGCAGTGGCGCTGGCGACGACGATTGTCAGTTTCGCGATCACACTTTGGCTCGGGCCGCTTTCCCTGCAAAAATTGCGCACGCTCGAATATCAGCTTCGAACCTCGCAAGCATCGCTCGCCATTCAGCCGCGCGTTTTCGACGAACGCTTTCCCCACTACGTTCTGTACGTTCGGGACGTCAGCGCTTCCGGCGCACAATGGCGCGGCGTCTTCGTGGCGGAGTCAAATTCCTCAGCGGGCTCGAAGGTGACCCTGGCAAAGGACGCCATTGTAGTCGCCGATTCCAAGCAGGGCAAGCTCACACTGCACTTTGATGACGTTTCCACACACGAATACGATCCGGATGATCCCGAGCGCTACGACCTTTCGACTTCTGCGGAACAAGCGACGGACCTGCCGCTCACCTCGCCGGCCGCGACGTCGCAAGGCGCGCGAAGCCTATCCATCAGAGAGCAATCGCTGCACGACCTGCTCGTCGCTAAGGGAGCCGCCCGGCGAGATGCGCGCGTGGAGTTGCAGCAGCGGCTTGCGTTTCCGGCTGCATGTCTGTTTTTTGCACTACTCGGAATCCCCGTGGGAGTGCGGCCACGACGCGGCGGGCGCGCCAGCGGTTTCATTGTGACGATTTTACTGATCTGCGCCTACTACCTTGTCTTCGTTGCAGGCGTGCATTTCGCGCAGCAAGGTTCGATATCGCCGTTCCTCGGCGTTTGGGCGCCGAACATTGCCACTCTTTTGGTTGCCATTTGGTTTTTCCGGCGCATCGAGCAGATTCGACCCGAAGCGCGATGGCTGGAGCACGTGAGAAGAATTTTGCCGCACAGAGCGCGAAAGCAAGCTGGCCCTTCCGTGTTCGCGGCAGCGGAAAAGAGCTCGGCGGCGACGGCCAGCGTAACGTCCAATGGACGCCTTGAAAAGCGACAGGACGCGCGAGATCGGATGAACTATTCCACCGGCGCGTTTCCATTGATCCTCGATCTCTACGTCCTTCGCACGTTTTTTTTCTGGCTGGTGGTGATGCTGGCCGGCTTTATGGTCTTGTTCGACGCCTTCACGTTATTTGACCTACTCGGCGACATCGCGCGCAATCACATCGCCGTTTTCATCGTGATGGATTATTTTTTCCATCTTTTGCCGATGATGGTCTATCAACTCCTGCCTCTGGCCGCGCTCGTGGCCACGCTCGTGACGCTTGGACTGATGGCGAAGAACAACGAAGTGACGGCTTGCAAGGCCTCCGGCGTGAGCATGTTCCGGCTGGCGATACCCCTGTTGCTTACTGGCCTGCTGTTGACCGCGTGCATGTTCCTGCTCGATGACACATTTCTTCCATACGCAAATCAGCGGCAGGACGCTCTTCACGATCAGATCAAGGGCCGCCCGGCGCAAACCTATTTCCAGCCGGCACACCAATGGATCTTTGGCGAACACAACGACATTTATAATTACCAATTCTTCGACCCTGACAATAACCTTTTCGGCGGGTTGAATGTGTTTGAACTCGATCCCACGACATTTCAAGTGCGCCAGCGCATTTTCGCACAGCGAGCTAAATGGGAACCGACGCTGAAGACGTGGGTCCTGGAGAGCGGCTGGATTCGAGAGTTCAATAATTCAACGGTGAGCGCCTACACGCCCTTTCGTGTCGATTCCCTGCCGGACATTTCGGAACCGCCCACGTATTTCAAGCGCGAAGTTTTTCAGTATTACCAGATGAATTGGAGCCAGTTGGGAAATTACATTCGCAGCTTGCACAAGGCTGGGTTTGACACGGCGCGATTGTCGGTGGAATGGCATAAGAAATTTGCGTTTCCGCTGATTACGCCGATCATCATGTTCGTCGCAATTCCGTTTGCATTTCTGGTAGGGACGCGCGGAGCTACGGGAGGCCTGGCGCTTGCGGTGGGAATTGGAATCGTTTATTGGGCAGCGGCGGCGTTGTTTGAGGCGATGGGCGCCGTAGGGCAATTACCGCCGCTGGTCGCGGGATGGGCGCCGGATGCGATCTTTGCATTCGTTGGGCTTTACTTCTTCCTGAAGATGCCAACGTAAGTGCACTGGCGGCCGAAAGCTCCTCGGGCGAGCGAAATCTATTTCGCCATCAGCGAACGGACTTTCTGGATGACAAGATCTACTCCTGCCTCGTTATGGCCGCCCTCGGGGATGATGACGTCGGCATAGCGTTTGCTAGGCTCGACGAATTCGAGATGCATGGGACGCACGGTTTTTTGATATTGCTCGACGACGGATTCGAGCGTTCTGCCACGATCTCGAATGTCGCGGACGAGCCGGCGAATCAGGCGCAAATCGGCATCGGTATCGACGAAAATCTTCAGGTCCATCAATTTCCGCAGAGCCTCGATTTCAAAAATCAAAATACCTTCGATCAGGATGGCGGGCTGCGTCTCCAATCGGACTGTCTCAGGCAGTCTGCGGTGCTGCGTGAAATCATAAATGGGCCGGTCAATCGACTGGCCATCGCGCAATTTGCGGACGTGCTCGACGAACAGCGCAGTATCAATGGCATTGGGATGGTCGAAATTCTGCCGCGAACGCTCTTCCAATGTCAGATTTTGAAGATCGCGATAATAGTGGTCCTGCTGCAGGACGAGAACGCCGCTCGCGGAAAGCGCCTGCGACAACCGGTTTGTGATCGTCGTTTTACCAGAACCGGTTCCCCCGCAGATGCCAATAACGAACGGCCTAGAGCTCATCAGGCGCGCGCTCTCTTATGTTTTCCGCTTTTCTTCGCCGCTTTTTCCTCAATCACCACCTGGGCAGCGGCCAAACGGGAGATCGGTACTCGGAAAGGCGAAGCACTTACGTAATTCATTCCGACCTTGTGGCAGAACTTCACGCTTGCCGCGTCTCCGCCATGCTCGCCGCAGATTCCGACCTTCAGCTTCGGCCGTGTCTCACGTCCGCGTTCGATGGCCCATCGGATCAGCATCCCGACACCCGATTGGTCGAGGGTCTGGAACGGATCAGCGGCGAATATAGCCGCCTTTTTCTCGTCGACATATTCCGGCAAAAAGCGGCCGGCATCATCGCGCGAAAGACCCATGGTGGTCTGCGTAAGGTCGTTCGTGCCGAAAGAGAAGAACTCGGCGACTTCAGCAATCTGGTCCGCGAGCAGAGCTGCGCGCGGAAGTTCGATCATCGTGCCAACGAGATAGTTAAGTTTTACTTTATGTTTTGCGATGACCGCATCGGCAACGTTCCGCGTTTCGACTTCCAGAATTTTCAATTCTTTCTTATCCATCGTGAGCGGATGCATGATTTCAGGAGATACTTTAATTCCCTTCTTCTGACATTCGATGGCCGCTTCGATGATGGCTGTCACCTGCATGACTAGAATTTCGGGGTACGTGATACACAAGCGGCAGCCGCGATGACCGAGCATGGGGTTCGCTTCGTGAAGCTGAGCCACGCGCCGGACCACCGTTTCCACTGGTACGCCGATCTTCTTGGCCAGTTCTTCCTGCTTGGGGCGCTCATGGGGCACAAATTCATGCAGTGGCGGGTCGATAAGGCGGATCGTGACGGGAAATCCGTCCATGGCTTCGAAAATTCCGATGAAATCGCGACGCTGAAATGGCAGCAGTTTATCGAGAGCGCGCTGACGAGCCTCTTTCGTATCAGCCAAGATCATTTCCTGGATGGCCAACTGGCGTTCGACGCTCTTCTCCGGCTGCTCGAAATCCTTGAAGAACATGTGTTCCGTGCGGCAAAGGCCAATCCCTTCAGCGCCCATCTCCCGCGCGCGCCGGGCGTCAAAAGGCGTATCGGCATTGGTGCGCACCCCAAGCTTGCGAACGGCGTCGGCCCACCCCATCACGATGGCATACGCCTTCGGAGCCTCAGGACGCGCTAGAGGAACCTGGCCTTCGTAAACAATACCCTCATTCCCGTCGATGGTGATCCAATCTCCCTGAGCAATGACGCGTCCGCCGACGCGCATCTGTTTCTTGGAATAATCGATGTCCAAAGCTTCACACCCCACGACGCAGCATTTTCCCCAACCGCGCGCCACAACCGCAGCGTGACTTGTTTTGCCGCCAGTGGCCGTCAGAATTCCCTGCGCGGCATTCATGCCACCCACGTCTTCAGGGCTTGTTTCACGACGAACCAAAATCACTTTTTCGCCTCGCGCATTCCAATCCTCCGCTTCATGCGCTGTGAAAACTGCCTTCCCGGTCGCTGCGCCCGGAACAGCATTTACGCCGGTGGCCAATTTGCGCTTAGCGAGGTCATCCTTCGCTGCGTTGGAAGCGATCACGGGATAAAAAAGCCGCTCAATATCTTCCGGCTGGATGCGCTGGATGGCTTCCTCGCGCAAGATTAGGCCTTCATTGGCCATATCCATAGCGATGCGGAAAGTGGCCGCCGGCGAGCGCTTCCCCGTACGCGTTTGCAACATATATAGCTTGCCGTCCTCGACGGTGAATTCGAGGTCCTGCATATCTCGATAATGACGTTCGAGCGTTTGGCGAACCTGTTCAAGCTGCTTGTACACCTTGGGCATGAGCTTGGACATTTCGCTGAGGTGCATGGGCGTGCGAATCCCCGCCACAACGTCCTCTCCCTGTGCATTGATCAAGAAGTCGCCGAAAAAATCTTTCTCGCCCGTGGAAGGATCGCGCGTGAAGCACACGCCTGTTCCGGAGTTGTCGCCGCTATTGCCAAAAACCATCTGAACTACGTTCACGGCCGTACCGAGTAGACCGGTGATTTTTTCGACGCGACGATATGTGACCGCCTTTTCGCCCATCCATGATTCAAAAACTGCGGCGATTGCTCCCCAGAGCTGCTCCTGCGGATCTTCAGGAAACTCCTTGCCTGTCTTTTCTTTGAAATATTGTTTGTAGGCCGCGACGAGTTCTTTCCAGCCTTCTGCAGAGACTTGCGTATCGTCTTTCACCTTCAAGCGCAACTTTAAGTCTCGCAACTTGGCTTCGAGCTCTTCTTTGGGCAATCCGATCACAACGGATGAGTACATCTGCACAAAGCGACGGTAGGCATCATAAGCAAATCGCGGATTGCCTGTCCTCTCGGCGAGGCCGACGACCGAACGAGAGTTCAGACCCAAGTTCAAAATCGTTTCCATCATGCCCGGCATGGATCGCGCCGAGCCAGAGCGCACGCTCACAAGGAGCGGATCTTTCGCGTCGCCAAGTTTTTTGCCGGTGATTTTCTCGAGCCGCACCACATTCGTCTTTACCTGTGCAGCCAGTTCCCTGGGATGTTTGCGGTCATGCTTCAAGAAATAGTCGCATGCGACCGTCGAAATGGTGAAACCCGCCGGAACGGGCAGGCCGATACGCGTCATCTCGGCGAGACCGGCACCTTTGCCGCCGAGGATATCCTTCATTTGTCCGTTACCTTCTGCTTTCTTTGCCCCGAAAAAATAAACGTATTTCACTGACCCTCGTCTCTGGCCACGCTGGAGCCGCGACAAATCCAATTTCATGTTTGTCGGCGCGCCGACACGGCCGGCTATCCATAAATTTTTGACTGCGATTATTTCTCTTCTGCGACCATCTCCGCAAAATCGGCAATCGTCGAAAATTCCTTGAGGAGTCCGCTCAATAATGCCAAGCGATTCTTCCGCAACTCTTGATCTTCGGCCATCACCAGAACATCCTCAAAAAACCGATCGACAGATGGACGAAGATCGGAGATCGCTTCAAGTGCTTCTTTATATTTCCCGGCGCGCTTGAAGCTCCCTGCACGCTCACCAAGGACTTGCGCCTCACGATACAGTTCACGCTCCGCTCGCTCCTGAAACAGCGATTCCTTCGGGCCATCTGATTTTTGATCTTTCAACCCAGCCTTTTCCAAAATCTTCCGAATGCGTTTGAAGGCAATCGCCAAAGGCGCGAAGTTCTCCGAATTGCGGATGGCTTTCAACGCAATGATGCGGCTTCGTACGTCAACCAGATCATCGGCCCCAGCAGCCATTGCGGCATTGACCTCGTCATAGGCAAACAATTGCTTTTCACGCAGGAGATATTTTGCGCGGTCGAGGATAAAATCCAAAACTTTCGCCTCCGCCTCCGGAGCAACCGTGATTTTTGGTTTGTGGACTGCCAACGCTTTTGACGCGGACGAGATGGCAGCCGAGAGAGAAAGCGGTAGTTTGAGTTCAAGTAAAATCTGAACTATTCCCGCAGCCGCACGGCGCAGGCCAAACGGGTCGCTTGATCCCGAGGGGATAATTCCCACAGCGAAGCATGCGACGAGTGAATCCAGTTTGTCAGCGATGGACACCGCGCAGCCGGCCAGATTTCGGGGAATTAAATCCTCGGCACCCGCAGGTTTGTAATGATCATAAATCGCCCAGGCAACTACCTCGTCTTCACCCTGCGCTCGGGCGTACAACCCACCGACAATTCCCTGCAGCTCGGTGAACTCGCGAACCATCTCCGTTGCCAGATCACATTTTGCCAGCTCAGCCGCGCGGTCCGTTGCGGGCAGATCGGCGCCGTGAATTCCAGAATCGAACCAGTGGCCAGCGACCCAGCGCGCGAGTTCGCGAATGCGATGCGTCTTATCCAAGTAACCGCCGAGACGCGACTCGAAAGTGATGTGCGCGAGTTTGGGGGAATAGTCGGCGAGCCGACGTTTTTGATCGGACTCCCAGAAAAACTTCGCATCGGCCAGACGCGCACGCAAAACGCGCTCGTGACCGGCGCGAACCAAGCCTGCACGGTCACGATCGAGATTGATCACGGCCAGGAAATGAGGGGCGATGTCTCCGCTGCGATTCTCAACGGCGAAATATTTCTGATGGTCGCGCATGACGGTAATCAAGATTTCTGATGGAAGAGCAAGATATGCAGGATCAAAGTCCCCGGCAATCACCGTAGGATATTCGTTGAGATAGGTTACGAGCTCGGATAAACCCACATCCTGATGCACTTTCCAGCGATTCTTAGTAGCGAGTACCCGGACTTCACGCTCGATTTTTTTCTTGCGCTCCTCAGGATCCACGAGAACAAAATTCCGGCTAAGTCTTTGAACATACTCTCTCGGGCCTCGAACCTGAATTCTCGCCTTCCCCAGAAAGCGATGCCCCTCGGTCGCCCTCCCTGCAGAAACTCCGGCGTAATTCAACGGAACAACTTTGCCATCAAGAATCGCGACGATCCAACGAACCGGACGAATAAATTTCACGTCCTTACTGCCCATCCAATACATTGCGCGGGGAAACGGCAATTCATTCAGCGCGCGTGGCAAGAGATCAGAAAGAATCGCCGAAGCTGTGCGGCCCTGGATCATTTGCTTTGCGGCGAGATATTCGCCGCGAGGCGTTGATGTGACATAAAGCTTCGCCAGAGGAATTTTCTGCTTTTCGGAGAAACTCACGGCAGCGCGTGTCGGCTGGCCGACATTGTCAAACGCGACCGATTTCGGCGGCCCGAGAATCTCTTTGGCTTCGTCCGCTTGCTGAAGGAGGACGGCATCAGAGACAATTGCAATCCTCCGCGGCGCTGCATAGGCGCGCAGCGCACTCGCAAAAATCCCAGAGACAGAAAAATGTTTCTCAAGTAATTGCTGAAGATTCTCTGCTGTGCGCGGTAAAAGGGCCGCGGGAATTTCTTCGCAGCCAACTTCAAAGATAAATTCGCCGCGCGCCTTCATTTGCGCTCCTGTGCAGGCGTGACGTCTTTCGCCGCGCCGCTGGAACCCGCAGCCTCGCTCCATCCGTTTGCGATGCAATACTCGCTCGCGACGCGAGACGTAAGCGCGCGCACTCTGGCGATCAAAGCGGCACGTTCAGTGGTAGAGATCGCACCCCGCGCGTCGAGAATATTGAAAAGGTGCGAGCATTTGAGGCACAGATCATAGGCGGCGAGAATCGGGACCGGTCTTTTGCGCGCCCCTTCACTTGCCACCGCGTGATGAGTCAGAATTGATCTCGCTTCGCGCTCATAAAGATCGAAAAGTTCGCGTGTACGACCCGGATCAGCCCACTCGAAGCTATATGTGGAGGACTGCTCCTCTTCGGCCAAGCGAATATCGCCATATTTAATGTTCTCGGACCATCGAAGGTCGAAGATGCTATCCACATTCTGTAGGAATGCCGTGATGCGCTCGAGACCGTACGTCAACTCGCATGACACAGGATCCAGGTCGATCCCTCCCGACTGCTGGAAATACGTGAACTGCGTGATTTCTAGCCCGTCGAGAAGGACTTGCCATCCAACGCCCCAAGCACCGAGCGTGGGCGACTCCCAGTTGTCCTCTTCAAATCGAATATCGTGATGCTTCAAGTCAATTCCGATGGCGCGCAAACTCTCGAGATACACATTCTGAACATCAGCGGGCGGCGGTTTAAGTATCACTTGAAGTTGTGTGTGTTTGTACAGGCGGTTGGGATTTTCTCCGTAGCGTCCATCCGCTGGGCGGCGGCTCGGCTGAACATAAGCGACGCGGTAAGGATTAGGTCCGAGAACGCGAAAGAAGGTCTCAGGGTGCATCGTACCAGCGCCGACTTCCACGTCGTAAGGCTGTTGGATGATGCAACCGCGGCGCGACCAGTAAATCTGCAAGGAGAAAATTAAGTCCTGGAACGTCAGACTTTGTAGCTCGGGCGTGCTGCTTTTCTTTGTCTCCCGCCGACCGGCGTTTTTTTTCGTTGTCAATTTTGCAGCCATCAAGAATTGCTCTCCCACATTTCGCGAGAAATCAGCTTGCGCTCCGCTTGATATTCGATCATGTCCAACAAATAATTCGCTAGCTCACGAAGGACCGGCTTTGAAAAAGCGTCAGATTTGATTGCATCCAACCTTTCACCCAACATACTGCGCGCTGCGGCCATAGCCGTGGGAGAGATTGCCTTCATGCCGGCGGTGCGGCAATTTGCACAGAGAATTCCGGAAACCGCAGGGCTCGTGTAAGCCGCGGCGCCTGCCAGCTCCCTTCCGCAGCGCGTGCACAGCTCAAAGGAGCCGAGCCAGCCCGCCAAACGCACAGTCCATAGAGCAAAATATGCCAGCGCCAGCGCAACCTGCCCCCGCCGCTTGACGTTTTGCGCGGAGAGCAGCAGTAGGCGGAACGCAGGATCGGACGGCTCCCGATCCGGCAGCACGGACTCCGTAATTTCCGCCATCAGCGTCAAAGCGATGCTGGCGTCGTAATCCTTGAACGCGCTGACAAAAGATTCAATCAACTCGCACTGATTGATCCTGGTTAAGTCGCGCGTTTCGCGTTCAAAGAACCAGATGCGCACATACGACATCAGTTCGAGCGTGGAACCGAAGCGGCTCTTGGGCCTTCGCGCACCGGGCGCTACGCCGCGAACTCGGCCCATCGTCCGGCTCAAAAAACTGATGAGCCGATCCGCTTCTCCGAGCGGATACCCATGCAAAATGATTGCTTCCGATTCATGGATTGGCATGGCGTGTCGGCGCGCCGACCTCTTCCTTGAGCGCGCATCAGCAAACTGCGGCCGCACGCAGCAAAACTAAACGTTCTACCATAGCCGCACCCTCGACGCAATCCATCCAAGCGAACCCTGGAAAATAAATTCTAGCACCAATGAACTCTGCGGTTCGATTTTATGCGTCGCGCAAGAACGCTGCTTTTCATTTCGCGTTCATTTCATTAAAGTAATTTTTCATGTTTGTTCGAAAACAGCGCTCTGTAATTGTCGATGTAGTGGGAGTGGGGCTAAACGCGGCAGATACAGTCATTGAGCTGCCCCACTTTCCGGAGTTCAATTCGAAACTAGAATTCGTTTCCGCACGCGTTCATTTGGGCGGGCAAGTCGCTACGGCTCTTTCTGCGTGCCGGAACTGGGGGATCTCTGCACGTTACGTGGGGACCGTTGGCGACGATGAGGTTTCAAAACTACAGCGCGACGACTTCCGCAGACGGAAAATCGAGGCGCATTTTATCAAGATTCCTTGCTGCCCAAGCCAGCGATCTTTCATCCTCCTTGATCGTTCGACCGGTGAACGAACAATCCTCTGGCAGCGCGACGCACGTCTCAAACTACTTCCTGGTCATCTGCGGCGTGAATGGATCTCAGGATCACGAGTTCTCTTGGTGGATGGCCATGACCCAGCAGCAGCAACACGCGCTGCAAAATGGGCAGGAAAGTTTGCGATTCCCGTTGTAGCTGATGTCGATAATCTCTATCCAGGACTTAAAGAATTACTTCAACATACGGATTACCTCTTTGCTTCTGAACGCTTCCCGCTTCGTCTCATGAGAAACTCGAATTTACTCAAATGCCTTCGCGTTATCTCTGACCGATTTCATTGTAGAGTCACTGGAGCGACTCTCGGTGCCCTTGGCGCAGTGGCATGGGATGGGCAACGGTTCCACTACTGCCGGGGATTCAAGGCCAGGGCAATCGACACGACCGGCGCTGGCGACGTGTTCCATGCAGGAATTGTCTATGGGCTCTTGCGCGCATGGCCGCTCGATGAAATGCTAGAGTTCAGTTGCGCTGCGGCGGCTCTGAATTGTACGGCTGCGGGCGCGCGCGGCGGAATTAAGTCCTTGGCAGAAATACGGAATCTAATGAAGAGAGGGCAACGATCGAAACGAGCCTTTTCGCTCGAACAGTTACGGCATTATGAACGAATCTGAGGTCTGGACAACGTGATCCCACTGAAAAATCTGCGTTCGAGCGCGACGTTTCCAGCCGTCACTCTGGCGATCATTATCGCCAATTTCCTTGTCTTCTTCTATCAAATTTCACTCCCCGATCGTGCGCTGCAATCTTTCGTCATGGCGTATGCGCTGGTTCCGGCGCGCATCCCACTAGCGGTTTCCGGCTCGCATGTGACAATGGCTCAGGCTTTTTTGCCTTTTTTCACGTCGATGTTTCTGCATGCGGGATGGCTGCACATTATCGGAAACATGTGGTTCCTGTGGCTTTTCGGGGGAAACGTGGAGGATCGCCTGGGGCATTTGCCCTATCTTGGTTTCTACCTGCTCTGCGGACTCGGGGCCGGAGCGGCGCAGACATTATTCAGTTTGGGATCAACGATTCCGTCACTGGGCGCGAGCGGAGCTATAGCCGGAGTTCTCGGCGCTTATATTGTGTTCTTCCCTTCCTCGAAGATTCTCACGCTTGTCACGCTGTTTTTTTGGTGGTTTTTTGCGCGCTTGCCTGCTGTGCTGTTTATAGGCTTGTGGTTCGTGATTCAATTTCTCAGCGGAATCAGTTCACTCGGAAGTGCAGCTTCGGGCGGCGTTGCCTGGTGGGCTCACGTGGGCGGGTTTTTATTGGGGGTGTTACTCGTTTCCGGCATGCGGCGCCGCCGCCCGGACTATGATTACTACCCTTCCTAAGCGCCCGCTCCGGCGAGACCGCGCTTTGCAATACGGTCGGCGAGCCAGTCTCCCACTGCTTGGGTGCTCATCGAACCGCCCAAATCCGGCGTCGTTTTTCCTTCGCGCACAGCAGCACGAACCACTTCATCGACGGCACTCGCCTCGCGCAGCCAGCCCAGATATTCGAGCATCATCGCCGCAGTCAGGACGGAACCCAACGGGTTCGCAATATTCTTGCCCGCGATATTCGGTGCGGAACCATGCACAGGCTCAAAGAGCGAAACTCGTCCCGGATGAATATTTCCCGACGGAGCGAGCCCCAGACCGCCGGATAATTGCGATCCCAAATCGCTGGCGATGTCACCAAACATATTGCAGGTGACAATGACATCGAATTGCGAGGGGTCACGGACCATCTCCATCATCAGAGTGTCCACGTACAAGTGGCGCGATTCGATCTCCGAAAATTCCTTGCGTACTTCAGCCCAGACGCGCTGCCACAAGCCATGCGCAAAAGTCATGGCATTCGATTTATCGCTCATGCAAATGCGCCGCAAACCCTTCCGGCGCGCGTATTCGAATGCATAGCGAATGATGCGTTCGACGCCCTTGCGCGTATTAACATCTTCCTGGACGGCAACTTCATCCGGCGTACCTAGCTTGAAATTTCCACCAACGCCGGCATAGGCGCCCTCCGTGTTTTCCCGAAGCACAATGAAATTAATATCACGCTCGGTGCGGTCGCGCAGCGGGGTCAGGCGCTTATCGATCAGCATGCAAGGTCGCGCATTAACGTACAAATCGAGCTTGAAGCGCAGACCGAGCAGAATATCCGCCGCGTGTTGATTCGACGGAACGCGCGGGTCACCCATCGCACCGAACAGGATGGCGTCAAAATCGCGCTGAAGCATTTGCGGCGCGTCGTTCGGCAGAGTTGTTCCGTCGCGCAAAAAACGATCCGCACCCCAGTCAAAATGCGTGAAGGCCAATTTCTTGCCCGCTGCTGAGCACACGGCTTCGAGCACCTTCACGGCCTGAGGAGTCACTTCCCCGCCGATGCCGTCGCCGGGTATTACAGCGATCCGCTTGGATTCGATTGCTCCCATATCGCAAGTTTCCTTTTAGCCGTGCGGGAACCTAGCACGCGCAAATGACTGAGTCAACAAACGCTTCTTATGCACCGGCCGTATCCGGGGGCGCTTCAGCGCTGCTCATGGCGAACTCCGCGAGATAAACACCCGCAAGAATCAGCCCGCCTCCAAGAAGCAACAGGTTCGTCAGTTTCTCGCCAAGGAGAATCACACCCAACAAGGTTGCCAAAGGCGGCTCGATATACGTAAACGTCGCCAATCTCGTCGCGTTCACATAGCGCAGCGCCCAAAAATAGATTAAATAGGCGGCAACCGAGGAAATCAGCACCATGTAGGCCAAGCCCGCCCAACCCACCCAGCCGACCGACGACCACTGGAGATGAACACTCTGACGCAAAGCCAAAGGCAACACCAAAATCGCTCCCGCCAAATTACAGAATGTATTCATTGAAATCGTATCGTATTGGCGCGCAACCTTCTTTGCGAGGACCGTATAGATCGCAAATCCAATCGTCCCGCCAAGCGTGATTAAGTCTCCCGCCCAGGCCTTCCCGTGGAGATGGAGATCATCGCCACCGACGAGAACCGTCACTCCGATGACGCAGAGAGTCATCCCCGTAATCTTCTGCCATGTGGTCCCTTCCAACCCGTGCATTTGCGCTAGAACCAGAATCAAGATTGGACCTGCGGCAACAATCAAGGCCGAATGACCTGCTGTTGTGTAATCCAGCCCAATGGTAAACAGGCCGCGATTGATGAGCATACCGAAGAATCCCAAGACGATGAAGTTCCAAAGATCCTTTCGATTCAAGCGCGAGCGCTCCGGCATAGCGATGTAAACGGGCAGCATCGCCAGAGCGGACAAGATGATGCGAAAGGACGTCAAGGTGAACGGGTCGATATAGCGCAGCGTGATTTTGCCAATGACGAAATTAAATGACCAGCTCAGCACCATCAGCAGGATGAGTGAGTAGAAAACAAACGGATGGCGGAGGCGTTCCAGCAACTTAAACCAGATTTTCGCGGCGAACAGTCAGCTTTTCGACGCGTTCAAGTTTTACTTGATATCCAATTCCAGGGCCGGATGGCGCTTTGATCGTTCCTTTAGGCGTAACTTCCACCTCTGGGTCGATGATGTCCTCCGCCCAGTAGCGCTTACTGGCGGCAACGTCACCGGGAAGCGTGAAATTTTCGAGTGTCGAGAGCGCAATGTTCTGGGCGCGCCCGACTCCACTTTCCAGCATGCCGCCACACCAAACGGGGATCGCATTTTTCTGGCACAGGTCGTGAATTCGGCGCGCCTGCAACTGTCCTCCCACCCGGCCCATCTTCATATTAATGATCTTGCAAGCGCCCAGTTCAATGGCAGCCAGGGCATGGTCGTACCTATGGATGCATTCGTCCAAGCAAACGGGAGTTTGAATTTGTTTCTGGAGTTTCGCATGGCTGTAGATATCGTCCCATCCGAGCGGTTGCTCGATCATCATCAGGCCGAATGGGTCAAGCTGCTTCAAAAATGTGATGTCTTCCAGAGAGTACGCAGAATTGGCGTCCACCATCAGACGAACCTGTGGCCAGCGCTTGCGCAGGGCTTCCACCGGCCTTAAATCCTGGCCGGGCTTGATCTTGATTTTGATTCTTTGGTATCCAGCCGCCAATTCCTTCTCTACCGTCGCGATCAGCTCATCCAGAGTCGGTTGAATGCCAATGGACACGCCGGAGGAAATCTCTTCGCGTACGCCGCCCAAGAGCTTCCAAAGTGGCATTCCTTTCTGCTTGGCTTCAGCGTCCCAAATCGCAGATTCCAGTGCGCCCTTGGCCATGTTGTTACCGCGCGTCTGGCGAAGCATGCCCCACACATCTCGCGCTGAGTCGAATGCTTTGCCTCGAATTTCAGGCCACAAATAATCCCGGAGAATCAGCCAAGCAGTTTCAATCGTCTCCGGAGAATAGTGAGGTTCTTCGCCGGCGATGCACTCTCCCCAGCCGGTCACGCCCTCCGCTTGAACCTCGACGAGCATGATTCGGCGATCCGTTGTCGTCCCGAAACTTGTCTCGAACCGCATGACCAGGGGCATGCGAATTTCACGAAGGATCACCTTTTCGATACGCATTTGTTTTACCTCAGTTCTGTTTGTTGCGTTGCAATTTGTGCGGCGATGCTCTCGCCATCTTCCAAGATGTAGGCTGCTTCCGAGGGGCCGATTTCCAATCCCGTAACAATATAACCTTTTGCCATTTTCTCTAGGAATTGTTCGCGCATAGCCGCTTGAACTTGGGCTCCTGCGGCTGCATCCCGTTGCTTTCGCTGACTAATGTCAGAAGGAATGGAAATTCTCACCGCGGTCCTGCCATATTGGGGCGCTTTCCCTCGCAATACGTCCGTGACGCGAGGCGAATCCAGATGCCATTCGGCCATGAGCCTGTCTGTCGGCAATCCCGCATGCAAAGGGCTTTCCGTGATGCCGTAACAATTCGGGATATAGCGTTTCACGACTGCGCCCAGGCGGTTGATATTGAAGTGTGAGTTCTTCAGTTCCAGCGGATCGAATGTCCATTCGACGAGATGGATGCCTCTTGCGAGCGCATCGTTTCTCTGCGCGAGCTTTAACATGCGGCCAATGCCGCGGTCGCGAAATTCCGCGAGCACCGTGGTCATATGCGAATGAATGATCGGCCGATCATTCTGAATCCCTGCCAAACCGAGCGTGAATCCGATCATCTGCTCACCCGCGAAGGCCCCAAGCGTTTGGCCGCCGGTCTCGCGCGCGACAACAAACAAGCCAGAGGGAACGAGAAGATCCTCACCCCAAGTGATAAGCTCGAGCCGCACACATTCTTCATATTCGGCGAGCGACACGCAGTGCCGGACCGTAATCGGGGCGGGCGCTACGCGTGAACCTTCGACTGATTCCATAACTCTTCCATGTCAGCCCGTGGAACGTCGGCGAGCCGACCATTTTTCTTCTCTGCTTTCTGCTCCATCCACTGAAACCGCCGCATAAATTTCCGATTCGCACGCTTCAGTGCGACCTCCGGATCGATGCCTGCAAATCTGGCTACATTAACCGCCGCGAAAAGCAAATCGCCCATTTCTTCTTCAACTTTTTCTTGAGCTTCTGCTTGAAATTTCTCATTGTGCGGTTCTCTGTTTTTCTTCGCTAGCTCCTCCCGCAGTTCTAAAATCTCCTCGTTCAGTTTCTCAATAACTCCTTCCATATTCGTCCAATCGAATCCAATATTCGCTGCACGACGTGTCATCTGGTAACCTTCAAGTAATGCTGGAAGATTCCGCGGCAGAGCCGATAGCGCCGAAACAGATTCCGCAGCAACTTTCCCACTGGATGGCCTTGCCGCACGCTCCTCCGCCTTGATCTGTTCCCAATTCTTCAGTACTTGCGCGGAAGTCCTTGCCTTCGTGGTGCCGAAGACATGCGGATGCCGTCGAACCATCTTTTCGTGCACCGCGCGAATGACGTCCGCAATGTCAAACTGTCCCTGCTCCTTCGCCAACTCGGCATGAAACACGACTTGCAAGAGCAAGTCGCCAAGTTCTTCTGCAAACTTCTTCGACTCCCCTATCTCCATGGCATCAAGAGCTTCGTACGCTTCCTCGATGAGAAACGGCTTCAGGCTGTGGTGCGTCTGCTCGCGATCCCATGGACAACCGCCGGGAGCACGTAGCCGATGCTGGAGGGCGGCCAGGGCTTCGAAGGACTCTCCGACACTGACCTTCGAGCGAGCTCGGCGCAGCCCTTTGCTGCCAATTCGTTTGTTTGGTTTCTTGCTTTTTCGTAGGTTTGCTGGCACCAGTGACTCGATTTTCGCTTGGGCAACCCGACACTTTACGGCACGCGCGCATTGGCTGACAAGCCAGAAATTACAGTCACTCGTGACGCCTGCGGCGAGGTAATGGTAAACTGTAAATCTTGTTCTGCTTTCATTTGTGGCCGCGTTCGGCAAGGAGCCAATTTGGCTGACAAGAAGCAAGAGGACACATTCCGCGTCGTAGACCGGCGCCTCTTCACGTCGGAAGGTGATCTGCGGCCCGAGGTCGTCGAAGAGCAGCGCCGCGAGGAAGCGAGAACGCCAAAGCTGCAGCCCTCCGCGAAGGCAGAGAAAAGTCAGGCGGCCGCAGTTGCCGCTGCCCCGGCGGCTCCTGAAAAATCAGCTGAGGAGCAGAAGTCCGCCATCCATCCGGATAAGAATTTTCAGTTGCTCGTCGACCTCCTGGCACGCAATGCTGCGGCACTGATGGGAGGCATTCCGGATCCTGCCACAGGACAGGCTTATCTGGACCTAGAGGGCGCGCGCGAAATGATCGACATGCTCGACACGCTGCGGGAGAAGACCAAGGGTAATCTCGCTCCGGAAGAAAACGGGCTGCTCGCCGAAGTGCTGGGAAGTCTGAAACTCTCTTACATGGAAATCTCAAAAGCAGCGGCGAAAGCGATGCGCGAAGGTGGTAAAGCTCCACGCTAGATCCATGCCTGCCGTGAGTAACGACATTCCCGGAAAACGAAAATTGAAAGTAACAGTCCTGGGCTCGGGCACTTCGATGGGCGTGCCAACCCTCGCGTGCAGATGCAGCGTGTGCCGTTCCGCCGACCCACGGGATCAACGCACCCGGCCCTCTGTGCTGCTTTCCTACAATGGCCGAAACGTGGTCATCGATACGACTCCGGACTTTCGTCTGCAAGCACTGCGCTCAGAAATCGATCATCTCGATGCCATCCTTTACACTCACGCCCACGCCGACCATATTCTCGGCCTCGACGACATCCGTCCATTCAATCAGAAGCAGCGGTCGGCGATTCCTGTCTACGCTTCGGATGAAACCATTGCGATCCTTCGCAGAACTTTTGCTTATATCTTCGAACCGCAAACGGCGGAGAGTTCCGTGCCGCAGATTGAGATCCACGCCATCAAAGAACCATTCAATCTTTTCGGCGCTCATATCACGCCAGTGCCGGTTCGGCACGGACCATTAACCGTTCTTGGTTTCCGCATCGGCACAATTGCCTATCTGACTGATTTCAGCTCCATCCCGGAAACTTCCGGGCCAATGCTGGGGGGCCTCGACCATTTGATTCTCGACGCCCTGCGCTACACGCCACATCCTATGCATTCCACTGTCGATCAGTCGCTGGCCATTGTCCGCGAGCTCGCGCCGCGGCATGCCTGGTTCACGCACATCTGCCATGATCTGGGCCACGAAGCCACGAATGCGAAGCTTCCGCAGAATGTCCAGCTTTCCTACGATGGCCTTTCCTTCGAGGTCGATCTCTGATGGCTCTCGAAATTCTGCATTCGCCGCAGGAATGGACGGCGCGCTTCGGCTGCGACATGCGCGCTGCGGTCACGATCGGCAATTTTGACGGCGTCCATCTCGGACACCAAAAAATCCTTCGATCGGTGGTCGAACGTGCACGCAGAACAAATTCGGTAGCTGCGGCGCTTACGTTCGATCCGCATCCTTTTCACGTCGTACGTCCGGATGCGGCGCCGCAAATGATCGAAACTCTTGAACAACGACTGGCGCGCATTGAGGCCCTCGGATTGGATGCGGTGCTGGTGTTGCATTTTGACAGTGCGCTCGCGTCTTCGAATCCCGAGGAATTTGTGCACCGAATCCTCGGTGATTGCCTTCACGTCTGCGCCGTCCTTGTCGGCGAAAATTTCCGCTTTGGCCATCGACAGGCAGGCGACGTGAATTTGCTCCGAAAACTCGGGGCGGCAATGAACTTTGACGTCGGCTGCATTGCACCGGTGGTTGTCCGGGGAACGGTCGTTTCGAGCACAGCTGTGCGTGCGGCGGTGACTGCCGGCAGGATGACTTGGGGTGCGCGACTGCTGGGCCGCCCATTTCTTCTGGCTGGCGAAATCAAGCCGGGAACAGGCACCGGCCGGCATTTCGTTTTTCCGACATTGAATCTTTCCACCACGCAAGAGCTGCTTCCCGCGCGCGGTGTTTACGCAACAGAAGCAATCGTCGATGGGGAACTTTATCGCGCAGCGACGAATGTGGGTATGCGCCCAACGTTTGACGGGACACAACTGAGCATCGAAAGCCATCTCTTCGACTTTTCCAAGCAGGTCACTTCGGGCTCGCTCGAAATTCGCTTCTGGCGGCGGCTGCGCGACGAAAAGAAATTCTCTGGGACCGAAGCACTGCGAGAGCAGATACAGCGCGACATCATTCGCGCGCGTTCGTTTTTCTTGCGCCTCGACGGCTTAAAGCTCCCGCCAATTCCAACTCGAAAGACCCCTCGCTAGGATGCGTAAATTCCTAGCTCCGCAATCTCCTTTCTGAGTATTTACAGCCAGACATAATTAATTACTTGACAAATATCAATCATTCGTTTAGAAACACCATATATCCTAATTTTCTGCCCGGTCGAATTGGCGGTGCGACAGTGAATCTTCCGAAACCACTCGTTGCAAGCTTCGTTGGTTTGGCGGCCACGCTCATGGTATTAAACGTGGCCCTCGTGAAGCGGAACCGTGCGCTGGCGACCCTCAACCGAACCTACGAAGCTAACTTCCATTTGAATGTTGGCGATATCGTTCCCCCCCCTTTCCGGCGTCAGCTTCCTAGGAAACACCGTTACTGTTACGTATCAGCTTGGTCAGCCAAGAACCCTGCTTTTCATCTTCGCCCGTTCATGCACGGCCTGTACGCTAAACTGGCCGATGTGGCAGAAGCTTTTTGAACAAATTGACCTGCGGCGTGCTCGCATTATAGGAGTGAGCCTTGAAAAGGCCGGCCTATCCAGCCAATACCTTGGCTTGGTTGACCTGACAAGGACTGGGACAATGCTCCTTCCTGACGTTGATAGTATCGTGTCCTATCGTTTCCGCTACACGCCTCAAACCATCCTCATAGATGCTGGCGGCAGAGTCGATGGCGTGTGGTCCGGTGTGCTCAAGTCAGAACAAATTGGCCAAATTGAGCAGGCTGTGCTGTCTTCAAAGCCCGTGGGTTTAGACCAAAATAAAAGCACCGGCAGGTGACGACTGTTCATAGGTTCCTTCGTTAAGTTTTGTCCGCGTTCTGGAATGCTTTATGAGGAGGAGAAACGAGATGCAAATAACATACCGAAAGCTATTGAGAGTCACCGTATTCTGGGTAGTGCTGTTGGGTGCGATGGCCGCGATTGCGGGAAGATCAGCGGTTGTCCTTGCGTCCAGTGGCAGCACTCCTTTGATTGTGTGCTCGGGATTCTGCAACGACCAGACGGACTGCACGAATCCGGGCTGTTATTGCGAGAGCCAGCAAGATGGTGGGACTTGCAGGCCACTGCACTAATCAGTTTAGGATTTGCCCTGTAGCAGATGTCGCGGCCTTGCAGGGATCGGATCGCGTCCTGCGGCGCAGCACTCTGGACAAATCGGATGTGAGTCTCCATGCGATGGTGCTCGGCGTGGGTGAGGTTTTGAGAATTCGAAGAAGGTGGTGTGCGCTGAAAGAATTAAAGAGTCCAGGGGAGTATGTCAGATTTAGAGATCCGATTTTCTCTACGTCAAAGACCTCCAGGTTCGAGTGATGACGACGAAGGATGCTTCGCACAGAAGCCGATATTTTCGCCCAGGCGTCATAGTTGCGAGCCTTTTTGCGCTAGCGTCATCGGCGCAGATGCTGTCGCCGGGGGAGGTGCGGATCAGGAGCGGGTCGTATAATCCTCATGAACAGATTCTGCGAGCCGAAAGTCACCTGGTTCGCATTGAGGTGGTGGTGCGAGATGGCCGCGGTCATCCGATTCTTGGGCTTACCAAAGGCGACTTCGCTGTTTTCGATTCCGGTCGCCTTCGTGAGATCGCTGAGTTTTCCGTCGAGTCAAATAATCGAAATGAAGCTAATGCCTCCCCAACGAAAACCCCGAACGCGCCGTCCGTGGCTCCAGGCGAGGTGAGTAAGGCGAAACGAGCTGCTACTGCCGAGCGTTGGATTGCATTGTTTTTCGACGATTTTAATACTCCGACTGGCGACTTGGGGCGAGCGAAGATCGCAGCAAAGCGCTTTATTGATGAGGCGGAGGAAGAAGGCGATCAGATCGGGGTCTTCACGACATCGGGAGGGCAGATCCTGGGGTTCAGCAACGATGCTTCTGCAATTCTCGGAGCAATCGCAAATGTGCAATCTCATCCGCACTTGAGTGCCTCGGGATTGAAGGCGTGCCCTAGGATCACGCCCTACGAGGCGTATCAAATCGTTGATGATGATTTGGTTACCCTTAAAGCGAAGGTCGTGGAAGCGTGTGGATGCGCAGGGCAGGACATTTGTGACCCTAATGATGTAAGTAAAATGACACCGAGCAAGGTCACTAATCCAATGTCATCATTTTCCCGGGAACTAATTAACGACGTGAAAACGCAGGCGCAAACAACTTGGGATCAGACGCGCGTTACGTCACAGGCTACACTAGACGCCATCCGGGCCGCCGTCGATGATTTAGGGCGAATGCAAGGGAAACGCTTGCTTCTGTTTGCATCATCCGGATTTTTCTCCGGTGATTTGGACACTCAACAGGACCAGATCATCGACGAGGCGCTGCATGCTAACGTAGTCATCAACTCGCTTGATTCCAAGGGCCTCTACGCCGAGGCGCCGGGAAGGCCGCTGAATGAGCCTTCTGAGACGCTTTCCGACTTGACCATGTTATACGAGGCGCGAACGCTTGGCGACAGACTCGAAAGCGAAGACGCAGCCATGGCCGATTTCGCCGAGAGCACAGGCGGGCTTTTATTCCGCAACAATAACGATCTCAATTTCGGATTCCGCGAACTGGGCCTCGTGCCTGCTTGTGCTTATGAACTTGGATTTTCCCCCGATGAAGATGGGAAGTATCACAAGATCAAAGTGGAAGTAAGCAAGGCGGGGCACGGATTTGTGGAGGTACGGCCGGGGTATTTTGCGCCGACGAAAGAGTCGCAGGAGGCGCGCGCGCCGACTGCCGAGGAGAAGATTGATGAGGAAGTGCGCGGTTCCGAAGAGAAGAGCGATTTTCCGCTGAGCCTTGGCGAACAGACTCGAATTGCGAACAACGGTGTGCATGAATTGAGCCTGCAGACGCGCGTGGACATCCACGCGATGCCGTTTGCGAGACAGCAAGACCGGCGCGTGGACATGCTGACGTTCGTCGCAGCTTTATTCGATGCGCAAGGAAAGATGGTCACGGGCAAAGAAGCGCAGATGGAGCTTGCGCTGAAGCCGGAGACTTTCGAGCGCTTCTCGAGGAGCGGGATTGATGGCGGGATGTCATTGGAGGCGCCGCCGGGAACGTATCGCTTGCGCGTGGTGGTCGAGGAAGCGATGCACGGCGAGATGAGCGCCGTGAGCCGGGATGTTCAACTGCAATAGAACCAAAACCTCCAACAACCGGCGTCCAGCCTCTATCGCGTTCAATTCCCTTGCCATAATGTAAAAAGCGAGATCATGCTTTCGATTGGCAAGTCGAGCAGTAGCCGCCGACTTCGGTGCGCGCGACAGTGATGCGCATATCGCAGTCCTGCTCGATTTGCTGCTTGAGCTGCTCGTACAATTCGCTTTCAAATTCGCGCACTTTTCCGCACCGCAGACAGGCCACATGGATGTGGTCGCGCGGCCCATGACTTTCGTAATAGTGGCGGTGGCCGCGGAGATGGAGCAAATCGAGTTCGTCGATCAGGCCGTGGTGCTTGAGCAGGTCAAGCGTGCGATAAACCGTGACACGTGTAATCCGCGAGTCGATTTTCTGCGCACGCACGAGGATTTCCCCCGCATCGAGGTGCCGTGGCGCGGTGTCCATAACTTGCAAAACCACGCGCCGCTGCCGCGTCAGGCGAATCGAGCGAGCAGCAAGCTGCTTTTGCAATTGTCCGGGCTTTTCGTGAACGTTGATGCGTTCACCGGTGGAAACGCGGTGTGCCGCCGTCGGAACCATATTAGTGATTTGGGAAAAGTCTGGCGATGTCGTAATACATCACAAACCCGAACACAGCAAGAATGAAAACAAGTCCTGCGGTCAACAAACGCTCTTGCACTCTTACGCTCAGATCTCTTCGAATCGAACCCTCGATAGCCATTACCAGGATGCGCCCGCCGTCAAGGATGGGAATCGGGAGCAAATTCACGATCCCGAGATTGACGCTCAGCAAAGCCATGAAGGCAATGAACTCCGCCATTCCCATCTTAGCGGCTTGCGTGGACATGCTCACGATTCCGACTGGACCTGCCATTTGTTTGAGTGAGAATCGCCCCGAGAAGAGCCCGGCAAAAACTGTAACGACCTCTTTCACATTTCCGACATTTTCGGACCAAGATTGCGCTGCTGCTTCGGAGACAGACAACGAACTTCGTACTGTATCGCCCGGAGCAAACACAGCGCCAATCACCCAGCGCTTTCCACCGCCACCTCCGGGGTCTTCGTACTTCGGCTGGATGACCTTGGAGATTTCCTTGCCGTCACGTCGAACCTCAATGGCGACGGGCTTGCCACCGGAATCGCGAATGAGCGCCGCAATAGCCGTCGGATTGGGGTCCGATTGCTCATTGACGCTCACGATCCGATCTCCAGCCTCCAAACCGGCCTGCGCCGCGGGGAACCCGGGCGCGACAGAATCCACCAAGACAACACTCACGTGTGGATATCCCGTCACTTCATAGGGGTCAAAGACATTCTTCGGGACGTCTACGTCTATGGGGATGAGTTTGCTCGCGCGTTCCACTTCGAGAGAGATTTTCGCCCCAGGCAGAATGCCCGAGTTGGAAATCACTTGCTCCCAGGTTGATACCTTCGCATTGTTGACTTCGACGATTTTGTCGCCGGGATGAATTCCCGCCTTTGCGGCGGGCGAATTCGGCACAACTCCCGCGACCTGTGCGGCCTGGTGCACGAACCTCGGCGTGGGAACACCGACGATATACAGGCCCCACATCATCACTATGGCCAGCACAATATTCATCACCGGCCCGGCGACAACAATCAGAAACCGCTGCCAGCGCGATTTGGAGAGAAGCTCATCCGGCGCTCCGGCGCGATCTTCGGCAGGGTTTTCGCCTGCCATCTTGACGTACCCGCCGAAGGGAAAAGCCGCGAGACGGAAGTCCGTGTCCCCGCGTTTCCATCCGAAAATCCGCGTCCCAAATCCGATGGAAAACACTTCGACGCGGACGCCGCACCAACGCGCCACGATATAATGACCCCATTCGTGCACAAGGATCATGATCCCTAAGCCAACGATCGCCGCCACCACGCCAACCCAACTATGTGTCATCTAATTCTTCCTCTTCGCGATTTCTTCCCGCGCCATGCGACGAGCCTCGCGATCCGCATCGAGGACATCTTCCATTTTCGTTAACGTCGTGCCCGGCATCCGGTCAAGCACCTGCTCGATCACTTCCGCGATCCCTGTAAATCCGAGCCGCCCGTCGAGAAATGCCGCGACGCTTTCTTCATCTGCAGCATTTAAAGCACACGGCAATGCCCCGCCCTGCTGCATCGCACGCATTGCCAACGTTAAACACGGAAACTTCCCTGCCGGAACAGGCTCGAAATCGAGCGACTTCAGGCTGCTCCAATCGAGGGCAAATCCGTTGGATGCCACGCGCTCTGGATAGGTTAGCGCATATTGGATGGGCATGCGCATGTCGGTCGGACCAAGCTGTGCCAGAATTGAACCGTCCACAAATTCTACCATCGAATGAATCGTAGACTGCGGATGAATGACAACATCAATCTGCGCTGGCTGCATGCCGAAAAGCCAGCGCGCCTCGATCACCTCGAAGCCTTTGTTCATCAGCGTCGCCGAATCCGTTGTGATTCTCTTGCCCATCTTCCAGTTAGGATGCGCCAGAGCCTGCTCAGGAGTTACATTCTTTAGCTCGGAAACCGGCGTTTTGCGAAATGGGCCGCCTGACGCGGTCAGCACAAGCCGCTTCACCTCGCGTCTTTCGCCCGCACGCAGGCATTGATGAATGGCATTGTGTTCACTATCCACCGGCAGAACTGCTTTCCTCTGCCGTTCGGCTTCGGCCATCACCAATTCCCCTGCGGCAACGAGCACTTCTTTATTGGCGAGCGCCAAATTCTTGCCTAACTGAACCGCCTTGTAGGTCGCTGGTAAGCCCACGACGCCTACGGCTGCCGAAAGAACCGTGTCGGCCTCTGGATGCGTTGCAACGCGCTCCAGGCCTTCGGCACCACATAGCATTTCCGGAATCGGCTCGATCTTTGCACCGGTGAGACGCTCCCGAAGCTGCTTTGCGCCTTCGCAGGTGCTCACCGAAACAACCTTTGGCCGATACTTGATCGTCTGTTCGGCCGCGAGCTCGACGTTATTCCCAGCCGCTATTCCGATAACTTCAAATTTTCCGGGAAGAGAGTCCACCACCTTCAGGCATTGGCATCCAATGGAGCCAGTCGATCCGAGAATGGAGATGCGTTTCACTGGGAGAGTTGCGTCACGGGCGGTTTTGCAGCAGCCATCCGGCAGCAAGCCATACCACCGGAGCAGCAAAAATCAAACTGTCGATGCGATCCAACATTCCTCCGTGCCCTGGAAGCATTGCGCCGGAGTCCTTGACTCCCGCGCCGCGCTTATATGCTGATTCTACCAGATCGCCCACCTGCCCGGCGATGTTGGCCAGCGCGGCAGTTGCAAGCCATGCGACCCAATCGCCATTCTGCCAGCGCGCAAAACAGTAACCGACGATCAGCGAACCAAGCACGTTGCCTGCGGCGCCTTCCCAAGTTTTCTTCGGCGAAAGCGCCGGCGCCATTTTCAAGCGGCCAATCGATTTTCCCACGAAGTAAGCGACCGTATCACCAGCCCACACAACGACAAGCGCAAAAAGAACAAGGACAGGGCCGCTCCGCGCTCCATCCATTCTCGCCACGTAGCTGAAAGGCAATGCCACGAACAAGAATGCGGCTGCGCTGGCACAAATGCCGGGAAGCAAATCCGCCAGGGCGATTTTACCCAGCACTGCAATGCAGGCCGTCCCAAACAGAAACGTTAGGAAAACAGCTTCGATTGAAGCGTAATCGCTTGGCAAGCCTTGAATCAGGAGGGTATTCGCGCCAAGCGTGTGGACCTCTGCTGCGCCCGATGTCCACTGAACAAAAAACAATCCTACAGCGCAAATCATCGTCCACAGGCGAAACGCTCGCAGGCCCATCTGGGAAGTGAGCTTGAAGAATTCAAACATCGCCAGCAACCCTACAACCGCGGCCAGCGCGGCAACCAGCCAGGACGGTCCCCAATACACCACCAAAACAACAATGGGAATCAGGATCGCCGCAGTTGCGATGCGCTTCAGCACTGCGTCATTGTCTCAATGGAAGAGCAAATCGAAAAGAAATTCGTAAGCAGCGGTTTCATCTTCCTCCGCCATACCTTCCGTTGCGATGCCCGTCCGCGGTTGCCAAGCCGCCGTAGCGGCGCTCGCGTTGCTGGAAGTTGACGAAGGCTTCGAGCAGTTTTTCGCGTGAAAAATCGGGCCACAGAGCTTCCGTAATATAAAGCTCGGCATACGCGATCTGCCACAATAGGAAATTGCTCACGCGCATTTCGCCGCTCGTGCGAATCAGCAAATCGGGATCGGGCAGCCCGGCCGTATAGAGCTTGTTCGAAATCGTCTCCTCATCCGCATGAAACGCCGAAAGACCGTTCAGCCGAACATGATCGAGAATGGCATTGAACGCATCCACGAGCTCTGCGCGCCCGCCATAGTTGAGCGCGACGATAAGCTTCATACCGGTGTTTTGGGCCGTCAGCCGCATTGCCTTTTCAATGTCGTGCCGAACCGCCTCGGGCAATTGCGCCGAGCGGCCGATGATCAGCAGTTGAATATTGTTCTTATGAATCGAAGGAAGCTCTTTTTTCAGGTATTCGCGCAGGAGCCGCATCAAAAAATCGATCTCGGCCCTCGGGCGACGCCAGTTCTCGAGCGAGAACGCGTAGAGCGTCAAAGCGGGCACCTTGAGGCGGGCGCACGTCTCGATGATCTCGCGCGCCACTTTCACGCCAGCGCGATGTCCCGCGATGCGCGGCAGATGGCGCCGCTCTGCCCAGCGCCCGTTGCCGTCCATGATAATGGCCACGTGCCTGGGGAGGCGCCTCAGATCCAATTGGTCAAGGAGCGCGATTTCCTCGGCGCGGGTGGATTTCAGTAGTTCGGTCGGTTTCACCGAGATCTCACAATGCTCATCCGAATAAAAAACCTAGCATAGCCGCACGAGGCGAAGCAACTGCAGGGAAACCGCATCGCTGCGCATCCTGGTCGCCCGTTACGAACCGCTCATCCTGCGCCGGCGGGTGTGAAAATCGTGACGTACGCGAGAGCTGCAGTCACCACGATCAGAGCAACGCTGATCACCCACGCTACGATGTTGAAGAATTTGCCGTTCACGCGCTCGCCCATCAAGTCCTTGCGATTCACAAGCAGCAAAATGAGAACCATGACGAACGGCAGCCAGATTCCATTGGCCACCTGCGAAAGAACCAAGATCTTCAGCAGCGGCGCTTTGGGAATCAGGATGACTCCCGCGCCAGCGACGATCAGCGCGGTGTAAAGTCCGTAGAACATCTTCGCATCGCCAAGCTTACGATCAATCCCCGCCTCGAAGCCCAGCCCCTCGCAGATGACGTGTGCCGTCGAAAGAGGAAGTACGGAAGCAGAAAAAAGCGAAGCGTTCAACAAGCCAAAGGCGAAAAGCCCTCCGGCCCATTTACCTGCAAGAGGCACAAGCGCTTTAGCCGCATCCGCCGCATCGTTGATTTGCGTGTGTCCCGAGGCGTTTAGCGTCGCCGCCGTGCATACGATAATGAAAAACACAACGACCATGCATGTGATGCTGCCCACGAGTACATCCATGCGTGCGTGTTTGTACTGCTTCGGGCCGACTTTCTTCTCCACGTATCCGGCCTGAAGGTAAAAAAACTGCCATGGAGCGACGCTCGTGCCAATCAGCGCAGTCAAGACCAGCAGGTATCCTACGTTCATGTGAATCTCAGGAACGAACGTCTGCTTGGCGGCGAGTAACCAGTTTGGCCTGGCCAAGAACGCCGACCCAACATAGGAAACGTAGAACACGCACGCGACCAGAAAAATTTTCTCCACTTGGCGGTACGTTCCGCGAACCACCAGCACCCAGACAAAGATAGCCGCAAGCGGCACTGCAATGTACTTGCTAATCCCGAAGATTTGCATGGATGCCGCGACACCGGCAAACTCCGCAACGGTATTCGAAAAATCCACCGCCAATCCGGCCAGCATTACGAAAAACGTCGAGCGGAAACCAAATTCCTCGCGGATCAGGTCCGATAGCCCTTTGCCCGTGACCACACCCATGCGTGCACACATTTCCTCGCTGACGTATAAAGCGATAGTGAGAGGAATCATCGTCCACAAGAGCGCATAACCCAACTGTGCGCCGGTGACCGAATAGGTTGTGATTCCGCCCGCGTCGTTGTCGACGTTGGACGTAATGAGGCCCGGTCCTACAACGGCAAGAAAAAGCGCAATGCTTCGCCGCCAATGGCGCCCTTGCCGGCGCATTTCGCGCCCGCGGGTACGCCAGGATTCCGTGGTCCCGAAAATCGAAGTCCAGTTCATCTATCCCAGCTTTGCGTGCATTCTGCTCACAATGTCGTCAACCGCAATTGCGCCGATGGGGTGATTCTCCACGTCCACGACGGTCAAGCTGCGCAGGTTATACTTATCGAACGTTTCAAAGACTTCCTTGTCCTCGACCGTCGCGCCCACCGAAATGCGCGACTCACCCAAAAGCTCCGCCATACGCTGCTCTGGCGCGGCAAGAAGCAGCCTCGCTACGGAGACCGTGCCCGCAAACGCGGCCTCCCGGTTGATTACGATGACGCTGTCGAGTTGGTCCAGCACAACCTCATGAAAGCGTATGTAGTCGACAACTTCTCCTCGCGTCGCGTCTTCGCCGACTTCGACAATTTCCGTCGTCATCATCCCGCCGGCTGTGTTCTCTTCAAATTGAAGTAGCCCGCGCACCTCAGCCGCCTCGCGCCGGGGCATCTCGCGCAGCACCTCACGCGAGGTTTCTGGCGAGAGTTCCGCCAGGACATCTGCGGCATCGTCCGGTGGCATTTCTTCGAGAATATCCGCAGCCCTTCCTGGATCAAGCGTTTCGACTACCTGAGTCTTAAGGCGTTTATCCAACTCTGCGATGACCTCAGCGGCCGATTCTTCATCCAGCGAATCGATGATGGACCTCCGCTCGTCCGGCGACAATTCCTCCATCAGCTCCGCAAGATCCGCCGGATGCATGTGTGCCAATTTGTCGCTCCTCAGCCGCAGCTTTACGCGCCGGAGCGGGTCGGGCTCTATGAGGTTGCAGAACTCCCAAGGGATCAGCCGCGTCGGCAACTTTGCCTGGACACGCCGAATCATGGCTGGTGTGGCAATACCCTGCAGCAATCTGCCTGCAGCCCCCGTAAGCCCCACATCAACGCCCGTAATTCGCAGCTCGACGTTGCCGTTAGTTCGCTGCTCAGTCATGTCGAGATCGTTCACGCGCACTACCTTCCGCCCTCGCGTGTCGATAATTTGCTGATCCAGCAGATCCTTTCGCACCGCCAGCCAAGCGTCATTTGGCCGGAAGTGCTCGAGTTCCCCTTCTTCGACAGTCAGGCGCAATGTCCCCGGGGCCACAAATCCAATCTGGTCATGCTTGGCAACGAGCGGCTGATACTTCCCTCGGGAGAGCAGAATTCGGCTGATGCGATTGCCATGCTCGGCCGGTTCGACATAAAACTCCTTTACCCGGCCGACAAAGTTTCCCCGGGCGTCGTAGGCCTCGGCCCCAAATAATTCCGTCGCGTGCAGCATCGCCATCTCCTTCCCTGCTTGACCCGGCCTAATCACTCCATGTCCAGACAAAAAAATACCCGCGGCCGGACTCGTTTCCGACCACGGGCGCGATAATACCCCGCAAACTCAGCCCTGGCCGGCTTGGCCCTCCTGAGTACCGAACTGCCCTTCCGGCATCTTGCCGGACGTGCAACCCATAACAATCCCTACCCAAGCCCCGATTCTTGGCTCAGGCAGGTATCGACCCCCAGGCTCCGGATTAGAGGAAGACTCCATTTCTTCGTTCTCCACTTCCAGTTCCTTGTTAAGTGCAGTTGCGAACTTTGTCAAGAAAAGAGTGCAATTCTTCACGAGATTTTTACGGTTAGAACACCATGTTGCCCAGTTTGCGTCCTTGCATCAGGCAATCGGAGCCGTAGAGTTCAAGGTAGGAGTCGACCACATAGTCGGACTTGCTGTAGCCAAGCTTCTTTGCGGCGCGGTCAATAGCTCGCTTCGGCCCCTCCAGCTCCAGAAAGAGACCTATCGGAGTCTCGTCGAGGTCCACTTCCAGCCCCGGAAAAGCCCTCAGGCGGTATCGCGTACGATACTTTTCATATCGGAACCATGGTCGAAGGCCCAGTTTTCTGAGAATCCGCCGCAGCCGGGATACCCTCGCGGTGCGATGCTCGATTTCCTCACGCAGCTTATATTTTCCCCCACGCTGGCCAGTCACCAATCCCTTAAACGTCAGCAGCCCTTCTCCCGATTCGAACCCTCGCGTCCGTCTGCGAGTTTTACCAGGCAAACTCGCCGGGCGTTCCTGGCGAATGCGCAGAATGGAGCCCTGCCGCTGGAAATCGCGCTCCTTGGTATCGAAAAGCGTATTCCGCTCGTGCAAGGTGCCCAGGCATTTTGCTCCGAGCCGACGAAGGGTTCTGAGCACCTCGCGCAGGTCGTCGACGCGCAGTTTGATCTCGATTTCGTGCTTTGCCTTCATCGTTGAAATCAGAGTATACGCGGTTCCTGTTTTGACGAAACATCTTCATGGTTAACTTCTCCTTCCCTGATGTTGCCAAACCCTCTCGCACCCGCGATAATCGTTTTCGTTTGCAACCCCGATGGCGCCAGCATGAATGAACCGACGACGCCGCTCATGCGGCAATATCACTCCATCAAGCGCCAGCATCCCAGTGCGTTGCTGCTCTTCCGTTTGGGCGATTTCTATGAGCTTTTCTATGACGACGCCGTTACCGCCTCGCGCGAGCTCCAAATCACGCTCACGTCTCGTAATAAGGAGAAAGGCCAGGCCGTTCCGATGTGCGGCGTCCCGTACCATGCGGCAGAGAACTACATCGCGCGTCTGATTCGCGCCGGCCACAAGCTGGCCATCTGCGAACAGATGGAAGATCCCTCGCAGACCAGGAAAATCGTCCGCCGCGAAGTGATCCGCGTGTTGACTCCCGGCACGGCTGCAGGTTCATCCATTCTCGAAACCCGCGAAAACAATTTTCTCGCGGCAGTCGCGCGCAACGGGAGCAGCGAAACGATTGGCCTGGCCTTTGTCGATTTCTCGACTGGCGAATTTCGTGCGACAGAATTCATAGGCATCGACGCTGAGCTTCGTCTGCGTAACGAACTCGAAATCCTTCGTCCGCGAGAAATCCTGCTCGCACAGCCAGCGACACTCTTTTCACCAGCCACCGGCGCTGCAATAGGCGGTCTGGGCGCCACCGAGACGCGACTCGACGAATGGGTTTTTGAGAAATCCTATTCTCAGCGTCTGCTCGAGCAACAATTTCGCGTGGCTTCCCTCGATGGTTTCGGTCTGTCGGGCCACGCGGAAGCTATTGGCGCGGCGGGCGGCCTGCTGCACTACCTGCGCGAAACATCGGCGATTGGCGCAACCGATTCCAGCAATGGCACAGCGACGATGCAACTCCGTCCCGCCGGTCGCGGGCTGGAGCATCTCGACCGCATCATTTACTACGAGCAGCAGGACGCGCTTATTCTCGATCACGTCACAGTGCGCAATCTCGAACTCATCCAACCCAGCGCCGGAGATGACGACTCGGCCACACTTCTCGCGTCCCTTGATGGAACCGCAACTGGCATGGGCGCGCGTTTGCTGCGTTCTTGGATTCTCCGGCCAGCGATTTCTTTAGAGGACATTCAAGCCCGTCTCGACGCCGTCGCCGAGCTGAAATCTGCAACCGTGGTCCGCGACGAGATCCGCCGCGACCTCGAAAATATCTTCGACCTCGAACGTCTCACCAGCCGTGTCACGCTCGGGACAGCGACGCCTCGCGATCTTCTCGCGCTCAGGCGTTCCCTGACGGCCGTTCCGCTTCTTCGTGGCTTTCTCTCACGTTGCAAGAGCGAGCGTCTCGCGGCGTTATGTGTCCAGCTCGATGAACTCGTGGATGTTCGTGACCTCATTGCCGGTGCGATTGCCGATGATCCTCCCGCGCAGCCGGCCGAACCCGGCATGATTCGCCGCGGTTACGATGCGGAACTCGATGAACTGCGCGACTTGAGCAAGTCCTCGAAGCAAGTGATTGCCGCGATGGAGGAGCGCGAACGCCAGAGAACAGGCATCGGCTCGCTCAAGATTCGTTTCAACAGTGTCTTCGGCTATTACATCGAGATTTCCAAGGCCAATCTTCAGCTAGCGCCTGCCGACTATGAGCGCAAGCAAACCCTCGTCAACGCCGAACGCTTCACTTCGCCGGAGCTGAAAGATTACGAACGCAAGGTGCTCGCGGCCGATGGGCGCATCATTGAGATCGAACGCCGCCTGTACCGCGAAATTCGCGAAACCATCGCCGCGCAAGCGCCGCGCCTGCGCCAAACGTCGGCGGCAATTGCTCAGCTCGATGTGCTCGCCAATTTTGCGCGCTTGGCTGCGGAGCGTAACTATTCGCGCCCGTCTTTCACGGAAGGCGAATCCGGCCATGCACACTCGGGCGCGGGACGCGGCGAACTGTTCATCGCCGGAGGCCGTCATCCCGTGATCGAGACCCTTCTCGAACAGCGCGGCGAACGCTTCGTCCCCAATGACCTCTATCTCGACGACGCGACACAGCCCATCCTGCTGATCACCGGTCCAAACATGGGCGGCAAGTCGACGTATCTTCGGCAGGCCGCACTCATCATCGTCATGGCGCAAATCGGCTCGTTTGTTCCCGCGGTCGAGGCTCGACTCCCGCTCGTCGATCGCATCTTCACGCGCATTGGCGCGTCCGATAATCTCGCGCGCGGCCGTTCCACGTTCCTCGTGGAAATGAGCGAAGTTGCGGCCATTTTGAATACCGCTACTCCGGGAAGCCTTGTTCTTCTCGACGAAGTCGGCCGCGGCACGGCAACCTTCGACGGCCTGTCGATTGCCTGGGCCGTCGTCGAGCATCTGCACGAAAATGCGCGCCCGCGCACGCTCTTTGCCACGCACTACCATGAGCTGACCGAACTCGAGCGCCTTTTCCCCGGCATTAAGAACGTCCACGTTTCTGTGCGAGAGGCCGGAAGCGAAATTATTTTTCTTCGTCGCGTCGAACCCGGAACGGCCGACAAAAGCTATGGCATCGAAGTCGCTCGCTTGGCAGGTCTTCCTGCGAGCGTCATTCAACGCGCTCGCGAAGTCCTCGCCGAGCACGAAAAGAGCGAGCATCAACTCACCGAAGAACTTTCCCCCGGCTCGGCGCCAGCGCAACCGCTCATGTTCACGGCTGCCGACCAAACCGTGCTCGACGCGCTGCGCTCTGCCGATCTCGATAATTTGAAACCCCTCGAAGCGCTCAATCTCCTCGCGGCGCTCAAGAAGCGGCTCTCGTGACTCGGCGCTCGCGCGAAATCCTTGTTCTCGGCTTGATGTCCGGCACGTCCGCCGATGGCATCGATGTCGCGCTTGTCGGCATCTCCGGAGGGCCGGCCGCGCCCCGGGCGCGCCTCAAGCATTTCGCCGCGTTTCCCTACCCCGCAGCTGTTCGCGAAGCCGTCTTGCGCGTATCCAGCGGCGCTCCTACGACGACACGCGAAATCAGTCAGCTGAACTTTCGCCTGGGCGAATTGTTTGCTGCCGCCGCTTTACGCGCCTGCCACCGCTTCCGCATCTCGCCTCGAAGCGTCGCGCTCATTGGTTCTCACGGACAGACTATCTTTCATCAAGGCGCGCCCGGCGCATTTCTCGGCGCTCGCGTCTCCTCCACACTTCAGATTGGCGAACCCGCCATCATCGCCGAGCGCACCGGCATCACCGCAATTGCTGATTTTCGCCCTGCCGACATTGCCGCCGGCGGCCAAGGCGCGCCGCTCGTGCCGTTCGTCGACTATCTGCTTTATCGCCATCCGCACAGAGGCCGCGTGGCGCTCAATATCGGCGGCATCGCCAATGTCACAGCGATTCCGGCCGGTGCGCGCCCGCAAGACGTTTTCGCCTTCGACACTGGGCCGGGCAATATGATCCTCGACGCACTGGCCGCGCATTTCACGCGTGGCCGCTTGCATTTTGACCGGGATTCCCAGCTCGCACGCACAGGCCGCTTGCTACCGGGATTCCTGAAACAGTGGCTTGCGCACCCGTTTTTCTCCAAGCGTCCGCCGAAAACCGCGGGCCGCGAAGAATTTGGTGCGATTTACGTGGAAAAGCTATTGAGCGCGGCCAAGCGCAACCACATTCGCTCTGCCGATCTCCTTCACACAGCGACGGTATTCACCGCCGCATCGATTGCGCAGGCGTTCAAGCGCTTCATCTTTCCGCGCACTCACGTCAGGCAACTTATTGTCTCCGGCGGCGGCGCGCGCAACCCGCTGCTTATTGCTTATCTCTGCGCTCTCTTGCCCTCGCTCAAAATCATCCCGGCAGAAGCTCTCGGCGTTCCCGGCGACGCGAAGGAGGCCTACGCCTTCGCTGTACTCGCCTACGAAGCCTGGCGTCAGAACGCGAATAATCTGCCAAGCGCAACCGGCGCGCAGCATTCGGCCATTCTGGGGAAAATTTGCTATGCGCGTCCGCACTAGCTTGCGCGTGATTCCCACGGCGCTGCTTTTCCCGATCCTAGTTTTTCTGAATGGTTGCTCTTCCGCCCGCTCGTCCGCCGGCGCGAACACAGTTAACTTTCTCCTCGAATCCATGCCCACGAATCTCGATCCGCGCATCGGAACGGACGCTTTCTCCGAGCACGTTGACTATCTTCTCTTCGATAGTCTTCTGCAGCGCGACGATCATCTCGACCTCGCTCCCGATCTCGCCGAAACCTGGAGCATGCCCGACGCACAAACCTACATCTTCCATCTCCGCCGCGGCGTTCATTTCTCGAATGGCCAGTTGCTAACGTCCGCCGACGTCAAATTCACGTTCGATTCCATCATTTCCGGAGCCATTCGCACTCCTAAACGCGGCGCTTTTCAGCTCGTCGATTCCATCTCCGCGCCCGATCCTTGGACGGTCATCTTCCGCCTCCGCGCGCCTTATGCGTCGTTTCCGCTGAATCTTATTCGTCAGGCTGCCGGCGTCGTGCCTCATGATGCCGGCCCGGATTTCGCACAGCATCCCATCGGCACCGGACCGTTTCGCTTTGCGAGCATGACCACGGACGAAGATATTGTGCTCGAACGCAATCCGGACTATTTCGGCGGCGCACCCACGCTCGAGCGCGTTCGCTTTCGCATCGTTCCCGATGCACTCGTTCGCGCGCTCGAACTGCGTAAAGGCTCTGGCGACCTCGAATCCAATTCGCTCACGCCGGATATGGTCAACGCCCTCGGCCGGGACTTGAATTTGGAAGTTGCTCGCGCTCCCGGCACGATGCTCGCGTATATTTCCTTCAACTGCGAAGACCCCATCCTCCGGCATCGCCGCGTTCGCCAAGCGCTCGCTTATGCGACTGACCGCGACACTCTCATTCGCTATTTGATTCGCGGCCTCGCGCGGCCCGCCGAAAGCATCTTGCCTCCGAATCACTGGGCCTACGATGGCAACGTCACGCATTACGACTACGATCCCGCGCGTGCGAATGCCTTGCTCGATGCCGCCGGATTACCCCGTGGCCCCGACGGCATTCGCTTTCATCTGGAAATGAAAACTTCCACGGATGAATCCACGCGAATCCTCGCAGCAGCTCTTCAGGATCAATGGCGCCACATCGGCGTGCAACTCGATTTGCGCTCGCTCGAATTCGCCACGTTCTATGCCGACATTACGCGCGGCAGTTTTCAGCTTTACACGCTGCGATGGGTCGGCGCGAATCTCGACCCGGACGTTTTCGAGTACGTCTTCGGCAGCGACAAATTTCCGCCCGAGGGTGCGAATCGCGGCCATTACCACAATCCACAGTTGGATGTATTACTCGGAGTGGCGCGCGTCACCACAGACCGCGCGAAACGGAAGGCAATCCTTGACCAGATTCAGCAAATCGTCGCCGACGACGAGCCGTACATCAACCTCTGGTTCTACGACAACATCTGTGTCCATCGCCGTCGTCTTACCAACATCCAACTCTCCCCCGGCGGCGATTTCGACTTCCTCGAGCACGCGATCCTTCCTTGATCGCAGGGCATCCTGCGCGAAATCCTAAGCTTCAATTGCTTTGCGGACTTCTGCTTCCGGCACCGCTCCTTCGCGGATGATGGACCAATCCGCACCCCGCAGCGCGACAATCGTCGATGCCAGCGTCCCGCCCGTATCGCCTCCATCGAGGATCAGCGGCAAGCGATCGCCAAGCTGCTTCACAAGCTGCGCTGCGCTGCTGCACGCAGGGAATCCGGAAAGATTCGCGCTCGTCCCTGTCAGAGGCCCGCCCGATGCTTCCACGAGCTCGCACGCGACATGCGACTTCGGCCAGCGCAGGGCCACGCGTCCGCTGTTTCCCGTTACCTTGAGCGGCAACCGGTGCGTGGCCTCGACGACAATCGTCAGCGCGCCTGGCCAGAATTTGTGCGCCAATTTCAAGAAACTGTCAGGCAGATCCCGGGCGAGCGTCACCGCCTGCTCCACGGAATTTATCAGGATCGGCAGCGCCTTCGTTTCCGCGCGCCCCTTGACGCGAAACACTTCCTGAATCGCCGCCAGATTATACGGATCGGCGGAGAGTCCATAGAACGTATCCGTGGGAATGCCAACCACTCGGCCGCGCTGGATGAGACTCGCAGCGTAGTGGATGATGTGCGGCTCGGGAGCTTCAATTGAAATTTTCAGGACTTCCGCTGGCAATGGACACTCGCGCGGCGCGGAATCGGCCGCAATCGCAGAACGCTATCACACCCATTCACACCGCGCAAGTACGTGTACTCGTGTGTGTCCCTAGACTTCCCTAGTACGTGTGCTCGTGCCATAATCTCCCTAATTCGCGCAGGGCCGTTTCGTGTACTCCCCACTTAATTGACTCTGGCAGAAGGGGGGGTATCATTTACTCTAATTTTCGAGCTTGTTGACGCTAGCTCGACCTCAAGGAGGAACCTCTATGAATCCGGTACGCGCGTTTCCTCGATGTTGGTCATCACTTACAGTGCTATTGTTGTTAATCAGCGCGGCTCCAGCCCTCGCACAAACTGCACAAGTCGCGAAATCAAATGCCCCGAGCATGTCAGCCCCGCTACAGAAACAATCCTCAGGAGACTGTAGTTGCAGTGGTAGCACTGGCAGTGGACCGTGCTCCTGCTCATGCAAGGGAGGATGCTGTGCTTGTGTCTGCAGCGATGGCGGCGGATGCACCTGCGATTGTATCTTTGCACCAACTGTTGCTCTCCCGGCAGGCATGACCGTCAATTCAGCAGTCGCCGCATTATCGGCGAGCACCGCGCTAATGCCAAAGATCGTGATTCTGTCCGGAAGCGACGAGGTCCTTCCATTCAGCATCAACACGACACCTTGGCAAGCGCTTGCGAGGCTTTCCGGTTTGACAGGAGTCAGACTGGGCGTCGTAGAGCCAAGCCCCCAGACCGCCGCAAATAACAGCCTAAGCTCCGTGCTGGGCGTTCCCGCCCAAGCGATAGGTGATCGCCCGCAAGCAGCCGTGCGAGAAGTTCAGCCCACGCCCCTGACGCGTACCTTATCGCTCTGTGTACACGAAAACGCAGGTCTACCGGTCGTCCTAGATAAGCTCAGCCGCATCACCGGGTACGCATTTGACGTCGTCGGCACTCCTGCGCAGCACTTTACACTCACAGCAAAGGGTACACTCACCGATGTACTTTCACAGTTATCCACCGCGGCTGGCGGAGTAACCATAACCATCGCGCAATAGGAGCGCGCAACACCGGTGGCCCCCACGCTGAACGCTGCGGGCCACCGCGACGCTTCTTCAGCGTGCACTCTCGTTGAATTCACTGCGCCCGCTTCTTCCTTGGAAACCCGCTCTTGCCTTTTTAAAGGAAAACCGGAAAAATACTGCCGCATGCTCCCAGAACAAAACTGCCCCAAGTGCGGCCGACGCATGTTGCTCTATCGCTGTTCACACGCAAACTGCACCACCGAGCGCCGCGTCTGCGTCGTCTGCGAATATGGCGGCATTCGCCCGCCGGTCCCATTCACGCAGTTGAGCTTTTACCCGGAATGCCACAGCGATGGCATGAAGCTCGCCGACGAAAACCGCAACTACGCATAACGTCAGGGGCAAAGCGCGAATTCGCGCTCGGGAACTTTTCGTTGGCCTCGGTCTCTGTTAGGCTCCATTCCATGCGGACCCAATCTTTGCGCTCTCCAGCTAAATCTCAAGCGTCGCGTGCTCCGCAGACCGCGAAAATCCTGTCGCGCGAAAATCACTGGCTGAAAACCTTCCGCGCCGCCCTGCATGCTTCGCGTCCTGAAAGCGGATTCATTGCGCTCGAAGGTGTGCGCCTCGTTTCGGAGGCGATTCGCTGCGGCCTAGAAATCGAAGCCATTCTCGCCAGCGATTCCGCCGAACGCCATCTCGCATCGCTCCGCTCCGAGCTCGACCGTCCCACTCTGATTCTGCGCACCACGGATAGGCTCTTCGATTCCGTCACCGCCACGGAAACCCCGCAAGGGATCGCCGCCCTGCTGCGCCTGCGCGAATTTTCATTCGAATCTCTCGTAGCTGTCCCCGACCCGCTCGTCGTGGTTCTCGCTGGCGTACAGGATCCCGGCAACGTCGGTACGATTCTCCGTTCCGCCGAAGCGCTCGGCGCCTCGGGGGCGATTGCCACGCGCGGAACTGCACACCCCTATTCGCCCAAGTCTTTGCGCGCCTCGGCCGGCTCTGCTCTGCGTCTCCCCATCCTTTCCGAATTCGCTCCGTCCATCGCTTTGACCCAGCTTCGCGTTTCCGGACTGAAGATCTTTGCGGCCTCCTCCCCGCGTGATTCCGGTGCGCGCCGGCCTGACGAGATCGATCTTCGCGGCCCGGCGGCAATTCTCATCGGCAACGAAGGGGCCGGCCTCCCGCCCGAAATCGAACGCAGCGCGGATGCCCGAATCCGCATCCAAGTTGCGGAGCCAGTAGATTCGCTGAACGCAGCCATCGCTGCCTCGCTGATCCTTTACGAAGCTGCGCGCCAGCGTCGCGCTATCGGATGAGCGTCCCAGACAAGAAAATGAGCCTGTTCCGCACCATTGACGCCGAAGAAGTCCCGCAGGGATCGCGCCCGCTCGCCGACCGCATGCGTCCGCGCACACTCGACGAAATCGCTGGCCAAGGGGAACTCCTCGCACCGGGCAAACCGCTGCGCATCCAAATCGAGCGCGATGAAATTGTCTCCATGCTCCTTTGGGGTCCGCCGGGCTGCGGCAAGACGACGCTCGCACGCCTGATCGCCAAAACCACGCAATCCGAATTCGTTCCTTTCAGCGCCGTGATGTCTGGAATCAAGGAAATCAAGCAAGTCATGGCCGCCGCCGAGGGTGCCCGGCGCTATGGCCGCTGCACGGTCGTGTTCGTCGATGAGATTCACCGCTTCAACAAAGCGCAGCAGGACGCGTTTCTGCCTTACGTCGAAGCCGGCACAATTCTCTTGATTGGCGCGACGACGGAAAATCCATCCTTCGAGGTCATCGCGCCCCTCCTTTCGCGCATGAAGGTGTACGTTCTTCACGCGCTATCCAGCGAACAAATCCTCGCACTGCTGCGCCGCGCGCTCTCTGATAAAGAACGCGGCTTGGGCGCAGTCGCCGTGGACGTCCCCGATGAGATCCTCGACCGCATCGCACAAATCGCCAATGGCGATGCGCGTTCCGCTTACAACACGCTTGAGTCTCTCGTCCTCGGCACGGAACCCTCCGCAAACGGCAGCCGCGTGGTTACGCGCGAACGCCTCGACGACGTCTTGCAGCGCAAATTCCTTCTCTATGACAAAGCTGGCGAAGAGCATTTCAATCTGATTTCTGCGCTGCACAAGTCTGTGCGCAATTCCGATCCTGATGCAGCACTCTATTGGCTCGCTCGCATGCTGGAGTCCGGCGAAGATCCGCTTTACCTCGCGCGCCGCATGGTGCGCATGGCCAGCGAAGATATTGGCCTTGCCGATCCCAATGCCCTGCACATCACGCTTGCAGCCATGAACGCTTTCGATTTTCTCGGCGTGCCCGAAGGTCATCTTGCGCTCGCTGAGGCCGCCGTCTACCTCTCGCTCGCGCCAAAATCCAATGCCGTCTATACGGCTTATAATTCCGTCCGTGACGATTTGCAGAAAACCATCGCCGAACCTGTCCCGCTTCATTTGCGCAATGCCGTCACCGGCCTTATGAGCCATCTCGGCTATGGCAAGGGATACCAATATGCCCACGACACAGAAGAAAAATTGACGAACATGACCTGCCTGCCCGAGAGCTTGTGGGGCCGCGTCTACTATCACCCAACGGATCAAGGCCTAGAGGCGCCAATTCGCCAGCGCCTCGAAGAGATTCGGCGCATCCAATCTAAGCCGTCGGAATCGAAGCCTCCGAAGGAATCGAAGAAGGACGGAACCAAAAAGACCGATACCAAGTCCCACATGAAGAAAGACGAGTGAAAATAGAATTGACAGACCACCCAGAGAAAACAAATCCGCGCGGAACTGAAGGCAAATCCGCAAATCGTTTCTGCCGCTGGCTCGTTTGGTCGGTTGCGGCTCTAGTTCTGCTTTTCGCGGGCGTCTCGCCGTCTCGCGCTCAGGATAAGCCTCTCTCTTCCATCGATCTCGATTGCCGCGCTTTTGCCATTTCCGTGGATGGAACGGTCGCTTGCGCCGTATTTCACAAACTCCATTTTCAACATTACGAAATCGAGCGCGACGACATTTGGACCGTGACGCTCAATGGCAAACGCAAACGCATCGTCGACGGCGAAACGCTGGTTAAGACAACCACGCCCTTCAGCTTCATGATCCGCCGCCTGGCGTATTCGCCCGATGCAACGAAACTCACCGTACAAATGACCATCGCTCAGGTCGTGGATCAGCAAGGCACAACGAACGAGAGCGAACTGGTCGACTTGATGACCGATGAAGGAAAAGAGATCCCCGTCTTCGGCACGCACACCAGCGTCATCGAGGACGGCAAACAGGCCAACTGGCTCGCCGATGGCGACACTGTCGCCTATCTTGTTTCGAGCGATGAATCCGATTTGCTCTACCACATCGGCATCATTCATCCCAGCAAAGGCGCCGGCGACATAATTTTGAAGGATCACTATTTCACGTCCGTCGCCTGGGATGCTCAGCACAATTCTGCGATCGCCGTCGAGCGCGACCAGCAGTTCACCGGCGCAATCAAGCTTTCACGAATCGATCTTCTTCGCGGGACTGACCAGCCCATTGCCACATTGCAAGGCTATCTCGGCCAGCTCACACTTTCCCCTGACGCCGACAAGGTTGCTTATTTCCGCGATGGCGACACGCTCGAAATCCGCTCGCTCGCGAACCCCCAAATCGCCACGACTGTGCACTGCGCTTACGGCACCATCGCCTGGAGCCCTGACGAACGCAGAATTCTCCTCAAGCGCGGACCCGAAAAAAATGCCGGCGATATTGTCTGGCTTTCTATCCCTAGCGGTGATCTCACCCCCATCTTGCACGATAATGTTTACGTTCGTTTTGCCGTCTCTGTTTCGACACACACCGTCGCCGTCATGCAGCCGGGGAGCAACCACGTCTTTGTTTTCCCTCTGCAATGAAAGCTGGTCTTCTGCGGTTCTATTGGTTTTGCGCAAATCGCCGGAAGAAGCTTGTTGGCTCCCACGATGGCCGCGCTGCGTCATCTGCCGTGCGATCCGCCAGCAGATACAGCAAGTGGCAGAACTTCCCCGCCGCTTCCTGGTCCACTTTTTGGTTGGTATCGTCGGAAGGTTGGTGATAGTGCGTGTGAACCCAATCGTTGAAAATCTTCTCTTGCGGTGAGCCTTTCACGTATCCGAACTTGAAGGCCAGCGCCGGAATGCCTCTTTGAATGAAGCTGTACTGATCGCTGCGAATGAAGCGATTGGCCTCTGGCTGCTCGTCTTCAATCACGTCCACGCCCTCTTCTTTTCCAGCGGCCCGAATGTCATCGCCGAGCGTCGATTCATCGAGCCCCTGCACCTGAAGGTACTGCAGCGGGAACAGCGGCAAAAACATATCCATGTTGATGTCCGCCACGATGTCTTTCGCTGGCACAGTCGGATGATTCGCGAAATACCAAGAGCCCAGCTCGCCTTCTTCTTCGCCGCACACCGCAAGAAATAAAATCGACCGTTTCGGCTTCGTCCCTGACTTCTTGAAATCGTTGGCAATCTGGATCAGTGCCGCGACGCCTGCGGCATTGTCCATCGCTCCGTTGTAGATGTCATCGCCGTTCACTGGCGCTCCCACGCCCAGATGATCCAGATGCGCGCTGACGACGACATATTCTCCCTTGAGCACCGCATCCGAACCTTCCAGCACTCCCGCCACGTTTGGCGATTCGACCGGCTTCTGGATCAACGCGATTGCCGCTCGAATCTCTCCCTTCAACGGAAACTTTGGCAGCGGCTGGTGCGCTTTCGCTAGCTCCAGGATTTCCGCCATCGTGTGGCTCGAACCGGCGAGAAATTCATCCGCGTCGTCCGGATTGATCGTCAGTTCGATTTGGATTCCCCGATCGCGGCGAAGCTTTGCGTCAGCCAGCTCCAGTGACGCCAGCAGCCGATTGTCGGCAATCCTGTTCCATGCAATTTCCTGCTCTGCTGGATTGGGAATCACTGCAATCCCGATCGCGCCCGCCTCCTTCAGCGCTTTCCATCGTTCTCCGAGCGATTCCTCATGCGCTCGCAGCGGGTCTTTGATCGTCGAAGGCCCGCCTGTCAGGTACACGGCGATTTTCCCTTTCAGATCCAGTCCCGCCAGATCGTCGTAATTCGCTTCCGGAACTTTCATCCCGTATCCAACGAACACCATTCCGGCATCGAGCTTAGGCGCCGGGTCGCCCCCCGCGCGCAGAATTACCTCGTTGCCCAGCGTTAGTTGCGTCGTGTTCGAACCCCCAACCAGCTCAACCGATGAGTGTCCCTCATCGACTTGCCGCGACTCGAATTGCACGGGCTGAAAATATCTAATCGTCCCGGCTTCCTTGAGCCCGTCCGCATAGAATTTGTCCGCCACGTATCCGGCCGCGTCCTGATATCCCGCGCTACCAGTTCCCCTGCCCTTCAAGTCGTCCGAGGCCAGATATTTCACGTCGTTCCACCAGCGATTCCCTTCTGCCTTGTCATCATTCGGCGTAGTAGCGCCAGCAACCGAGAACAGGCATGCAATCAGCGCGGCAGATGTTATCGTCCAGGAATAAACAGATGTTCGTAGCGATCTATGCTTCATACCCTTACCTTCAGTGGAATCGCTTCGCATGTTCTTTCAAAATGCAGCGATCCATCACGACAAAAATTCCCGCCTCGCGTGCTCGGCGCGCGGCCTGTTCGTTCACCACCCCTTCCTGCATCCAAACGCATTTTGCACCAATCTTGATCGCGCTTTCCACAACCTCCGGCACAAACTCCGGACGCCGGAAGACGTCCACAATGTCCACTTTCTCGCGAATATCTTCGAGCCGCTTGGCCGCCTTCACTCCTAGCACTTCCGTCTCGTTTGGATTCACGGGAATAATCTTGTATCCCGCTCCCTGCATATACTCTGCGACGCCATAGCTTGGCCGCATTCTGCTCGACGAAAGCCCGACGACGGCAATCGTCCGGCTCGTTTCCAGCAGCTGCCCGATCTTGTCCTCTTTGGTCTCCGTCGTCATTCGCTCGTTTTTTCTGTGCTCATCAATTTTCGAGTTCCGAGTTGCTATGGCTCTGCATTCTAGCCTCTGGCTCGCTCCGCGGGCACGCGCACTTCGCTCAAGGCGCGCAAAAACTTGTCATTTTCCTCTGCCGTTCCCACGCTCACTCGAATCGCATTCGGAAATCCCATCCACGCCATCGGTCGAACGATCACTCCCAATTTCAGCATCTCCTGTGCCAGCGCGTCGGCATTGCCGCCTACTTCCACCAGAATGAAATTCGCCACCGACGGCACGAACTTCACACCGAGCGCACGCATTCCATTTTCCAATTGCTCAAGCCCCAGGCGGTTCGCCTCGAGCGACTTGCACACATGTTCATCGTCCTCCAGCGCCGCGAGCGCCGCAGCTTGCGCAACTCCGGACACCGGAAATGGCAGCCGTATCTTATCGATTTCGTGAAGGAGCTCCGCCGGACCGATTCCGTATCCCACGCGCAATCCCGCCAAACCATACACTTTCGAAAACGTCCTAAGCACCAGGATGTTTTTCCCGCCGCGCACCAAGTCCAGCGATCGCGAATAGTTCGGCACGGAGACATATTCGTAATACGCTTCGTCCAGCACCACCAGAACGCGCTCGGGCACCTGCGCGAAAAATTCCTCGAACATATCTGCGTCAAACACCGTTCCCGTCGGATTATTCGGATTCGCTATGTAAATTATTTTCGTTTCCAGCTCGATGGCGCGCAGAATCGCGTCCAGATCGAATCCATATTCCTTCAGCGACGTCATGATGAGCTTCGCGCCCATCTTCTCGATTGCGATGTAGTACAGCGGAAAGGATCCCTCCGACGTGACCGCGCTTTCGCCCGGCCCCAGCAGCGCCGACGCCGCCAGATGAATCAAATCCGTCGACCCGCTCCCGATGATGATGTTCTCCTGCGCCACATCCAGTCGTTTCGCCAGCGCTTCGCGCAAATAGTGGCTCCCGCCGTCGGGATACCGATGCGCTTCGCCAAACGCCTTCTTCGCCGCTGCCACACCCATCGGTGACGGTCCCAGCGGATTTTCATTCGACGCCAGTTTTACCGCGCGCATGCCCAATTGGCGCTCGACTTCCTCGATCGGTTTGCCGGGTATGTAGGGATCAATTTCTTGGATGTACTGCGGTATGCCGTTATGCGGGGTATTTTTCATCTCAAATGTTAGCGCCTCGGAAATCGTTCCCTCGCTGACTGGCTTCGCTTTCGCGCGTGGAAACTTCGTGACTTTGCTCTTGGCGCCGGTCGTCTCCCGCTCTCTGTTTCTTTTGAAGCATCCGCGTGACGCTCCGCCCGCGCGAGCGCGCGCTCGAGCTCGCCCACTTCTTCGTTCGTCAAATGCCTGTATTGCCCGGGCGCGAGCGGTCCCATTTCCAGATATCCGATGGCAATGCGTTTCATTTTATCGACCGCATGCCCGCTCGCCATCAGTGCTTGCCGGAATTGGTCCTTCGTAGCTCCCGAAAGCGTTACTTGCCACCATCCGCCCGGCAATCCCTTGGCGCGCTCCATTTTTGCACGCCCCGCCCGCTCCGCGTCGCGAATCTCGGATTCGCTTGGTGTGCCCGAAGTCTTGCACAGATAAATCTGCGGCAGAGCGTGCGCGCGCATCACGCGATTCGCCAGTTCGCCGTCATTCGTCAGCAGCAGCAATCCGGATGCGTGATACTCCAGTCGTCCCACGGGAAAAACGCGCCCCGGCACGCCACGCACAAAATCCGCGATTGTTCGCCGGCCCTCCGGGTCGCGCATCGTGGCCACGACGCTGTCAGGCTTATTCAGCGCGATGTAAACCTTCGCTCCGGCAGGCCGCAACAATTTGCCTGCCACGCGGATATGATCCCGCCCCGCATCCGCTTTCGTGCCGAGTTCGGTCACCACGCGTCCATTCACCGCCACCTGACCCGACGAAATCAGCTCCTCCGCATTTCGCCGCGAAGCGATGCCCGCACGCGCAATAATTTTCTGTAGTCGCTCTTCCATGGAATTTCGTTCATCCGGTTCGTGGAGATACTTTATGCGCCTGCGGCCTTACTTTGACCTTCGCTATCCGGCAAGTCTTGCTCCGCGGACAGACTTTCCTGTGGCGCAATCTGTGTCATGTTTCCTTCCGTCGCGTCACTTTCGGTTGTCGGTTTCACAGATGCCGCCATTTCCTCGCCATTGCCCTGAACCGTTTCCTCCGGCTCCGTCGGCGCAATTCCTTCATCCGCGCCCAGCGCCGCCTGCGCCAGTTGCTCAAACTCCTTCAAGCTCGGCAGCTCATCCAAATCCGCAAGTCCGAAGCGCATCAGGAAATCCTTTGATGTGCGATACAAAATTGGCCGCCCGACCGCGTCTTTGCGCCCCGCCGTCGTGATCAGCCGCCGTTCAAGCAGCGTCTTCACGACGCCGCCGCAGTTCACGCCGCGGATTTCGTTGATCTCCGGCAGCGTCGCCGGCTGCTTGTACGCGATCACCGAAAGCGTTTCGAGCGCCGGAATCGTCAGCCGTAGCGGCGGCCGCAGTCCCTTGATGAATCGTCGCACCGCATCGTGGTGCTGCGCCTTCGTATACATCTTCCAGCCGCTCGCCACTTTGCGAATTTCGATGCCGCGTTCATCCGGCGCGTACGACGCGACGAGCTTATCGAGCGCCGCGCGCACCTCCGCCTTCTCTCCGCCCACCGCGGCGACGATCTGCTCCAGCGTTGCTGGCTCGTCCGCCGCGTAAATGATCGCTTCCAGTGCGCTCATCAATTCCTGTTCCGTCATATTTTCTCTCGCCCTTTGCGTCCCTTGTAGCTCACGCCCCGTTCCGGCGTCCTATGCCGGAACTGACGTGAGGCCTTCCGTCGCCTTCTCACAAATATTCTTCGTCAATCTTCGCGATCGCCTCGCCGCCTTCAAACGTGATTTCGAACCTTTTGTGCTTCCGCAGCATCACGTCGCCGAACATTTTCTCCTGCACCAGCGCCACCGCTTGCAGCCTCACCAGTTCGAGCACCGCCAGCAGCGCCACAATCATCGCACGCCGCGACGGGCAAGCTTCGAAAAACTCCGTCAGCGACACCGCTTCGTCATTCGTCAGCAGCCGCTCGCGCAATTGCTCCATCATCTGCGCCACGGTCACGGTTTCGTGCGTCAGCTCGACTTTCGCGACTTCCCGCCGCCGTTCGAGCACCTGCTGAAACACTTTCACCAGATCCACGAGCGAAACAACCAGTTCGCCTTCCGTCTCTTCGCCTTCGTAAAGCGAAAGATCCGGATGCGACCACACGTGCGCTTCGAGCTGTTGCTTCTCGTAGAGCATCTGCGCCGCATTTTTGAATTTCTCGTGCTCCAGCAGACGATGCACCAATTCCTCGCGCGGGTCGCCCTGCTCTTCGGCCGGCGCGAGCGGGTCCACCGGCAGCAGCATCTTCGATTTGATATGAATCAGAGTCGCCGCCATGTAGAGAAAGTCCGCGGAAATATCCACATTCAGTTTTTCCAGCTGATGCAGGTAATCGAGATACTGCTTCGTGATTTTCGCGATGGGAATGTTGTGGATGTCGATTTCCTGCTTGCGCACCAGATCCAGCAGCAAATCGAGCGGCCCTTCATAGACCGGCAACTGAATTCTGTAATCGGGTTGTGCGTTTGCCGCCATATTCTGTGTTTTCGTAGGGGCGACCTTCAGGTCGCCCGCGGCTGCGCCAGCAGCCGGTAAATTCACCTCACCTTTTCTCGCTCACTCTCACAAAACGTCTGTTTCTATCCGCGGTGCGAAATTTATCTCGGGCAGCGCCAATCGCTAGTCAGATGCAAAACGCCTCAAAAACCGCGTCGCACTCCTTGTGTCAACATGCTCTCACAACAAATCTTCCTTTTGTGCGCTTTACCCGCGCAAGGTATTAGCCCTCGGCGGCGCAAACCTCTTCACCATCAGCGCAATCGCCAGCCCAATGCAAAAGAGCAGCGCCAGCACGCCGCTCACTCGTGACGCCACTGCCATCGCCGCCGGCGCATGCGGCACGCGCGTCATCGGCAGCACCACGAAATTCATGATGACATAAACCGCGCCGCCGTACACAATGCCGCAAATCGTGGCCTGCCGCGTCAAAATTATCAGTCTGCGGCTCAAAAGGTAAAACACCACCGTCCAGGTCATCGCAATCGTGTAATGAATCGCCACTCCCAGCGTCACCGATGCTCCCCCCATCGCGAAGGACCTGCCGTCAATCAATCCGCTCGCGATGTATTGAAAAATCTGATACGGCGTGATGTGCCGGAACGCGTTGAAGATAATGTTTTCCGAAATATCCAGCGTCCCCGCGACAAGCCCGATCCAAACCACCGTCCAGACACCGTGCGCTTTTGGCGTATTGTTTATCACTCGTCACTGCCTTTGCGCGTCGCTTGCTCGTCACTCGTCACTTGGCACTCATCACTGTATTTCGTCCCGCGCCTTCCCAATTGAAAACCGCCTTCCGAACTCGCTCCATCCCCTGCTCGTCGGCAACCGCGACCCGCCAACCCGCAACGCACTTCAAAGACCCTTCCTATTGCGCGCCTTATCTGCGCAAGGTATTCAGCTCGTGTCGTTCACTTCCCTTGCGTCACCGGCGAAGGAGCACGTCTGCCCGCCCCCTCCCAGTTGAAGACCGCTTTCCGCACACGCTCCATTGTTCCTTCCGCCACTTTCTTCGCCCGTCGCGAACCATCCTCGAGGACTTGCCACACTTCCCGCGGGTTCTTTTCGTATTTCGCGCGACGCGCCTGAATCGGCTCAATCCATTTCACGAGCGCATCGGCCATCAGCTTCTTGCAGTCAACGCAGCCGATCGCCGCCGTGCGGCATTCGCGGTTCACACGCTCGATGCGCGCGCAATCCTCCGCCGATTTTTTCTCCGGAAACAAATTGTGGTACGCAAACACCGGACAAACTTCCGGCCGCCCCGGGTCCGTCCGCTTAACGCGCTGCGGGTCCGTCATCATATTCTTGGCTTTCGCGCGAATTTCCTCCGGCGTGTCGCTCAGCCATATCGCGTTCCCGTAACTTTTCGCCATCCGCCGCCCATCCGTCCCCGGCACCCGCGGCGTTTCGGTGAGAATCACATCCGGCTCTTGCAGGATGGCGCGCCTTCGTACAAAAGGTTCCGCTTGTGGGCATTTCGCGACGAAATTATCAAAACCTATCTCGGCGATATATTTCTTTATTGCAAGTGGGAACAACTCTTCGAAAATTGGCGTTTGACCTGCGACGGATTTTATCGTTTCAGACGTAACGTGAGACCATACTTCTCTAAGGACGTACTCGTTGCTCCAAAGAGCCGAATCTAATTCAACCCCGAAATGAACATTAAATCTCCGCACAATCTCTCTCGTCATCTCAATGTGCGGCGCCTGATCCTCTCCCACTGGCACCAACAGCTTCTGCCCGGGTTCACCCGCCGCGGCGGGCAAGCCGTACATCACAATATCCGCGCCCTGCAGCAGCGGATAACCCAAAAATCCATACGTCCCCAAATCTTTGTCGCGCAAATTCTCGATTTGCTCTTTGTACGTCGGGACGCGCTCGAGCCACGAAAGCGGCGTAATCATCGACAGCAGCAGATGCAGCTCCGCATGCTCCGGCACGCTCGACTGAATGAAAATCGTCGCTTTCTTCGGATCGAGCCCCACGGCCAGCCAGTCGGTTGCCACTTCCAGCGTGTTCGCCGCCACCTGCGAACTATCCGCGTAATGCGTCGTCAGCGCGTGCCAGTCCGCCACAAAGTAGAAGCAGTCATATTCCTCCTGCATCTTCAGCCAATTCGACAGCGCGCCGAAGTAATGCCCGATGTGCAGCCGCCCCGTCGGCCGCATCCCGCTCAGCACCCTCGCCCTACGCGTGCTTCTGTCTTCGCTTTCCACTTATCGCTCACCCGCCATCAAGCCGAATCGTTGTGGGTTGTGGGTCGTGGCTTCAGCCGCGACGTAAACGGAGTCTCTGTTCCACTTCCTGTCGCGCGTTTCATCCGCGCGATGTCTTCGCCTTTCGCTAGCCACTCGCCACTAGCCACTGTTCTTCAGCAGTTCTCTTGCAATCACGGTCCGCTGCATCTCGCTCGTGCCTTCATAAATCGTCAGCACGCGCGCATCCCTGTAATACCGCTCCACATCGCTCTCGCGCGAAAATCCCTGGCTGCCATGAATCTGCACAGCCTTCGCGCAAACACGATTTGCCATCTCGCTCGCGTACAATTTCGCTCGCGCCGCTTGCGCGCCGCGCCTCATCGGCGCGATCGCCGCGCCCTGATCGCGCATCCACGCCGCGTAATACATCAGCCCGCGCGCCGCCTCGATTTCCGTTTGCATGTCCGCGAGCATCCACTGAATGGCCTGAAATTCGCTGATCGTCTTGCCAAACGCGCGCCGCTGCTTCGCGTATTTCACTGACGCTTCCAGCGCCGCCTGCGCCAGCCCCACCGACTGTGCCGCGATGCCCACGCGGCCGCCGTCGAGCGCCTCGAACGCAATCTTCAGCCCCTGCCCTTCCTCGCCGATGCGATTCTCCGCCGGCACGCGGCAATCCGTCAGCGACAGTTCCGCCGATTTCGAAAGCCGCAGTCCCATCTTATCTTCGTACCGCGCCACGCGGAACCCAGGAAATGTCGGCTCGACAAGAAATGCCGTCACACTCTTCGACCCGGCTGTCGGGTCCGCTTGCCCTGCCTGCCCTGACGAAGCGAGGGACGAAGGAACGGTCTTCGCGAACACGACATACACTCCCGTCTGCCCGCCGCTCGAAACCCACGTCTTCGTTCCATTCAACACATAGAAATCGCCATCGCGCACCGCACGCGCCTGAATTCCTGCCGCATCCGAGCCGGCCTGTGGTTCCGTCAGGCAAAACGAACCGAGAATCTCGCCGCTCGCCAATCGCCTCAAATATTTTTTCTTCTGCGCCTCGCTCCCGTGATTCCCGAGCGGCGCGGCCACCACGGAATTCGTCACGCTCAGCGTCACCGCCGTCGACGCACACACGCGCGCCACTTCTTCCAGCATCACCGCGTAGCTGACCGTGTCCATCCCCGCGCCGCCCCACTCCTCGGGGATGAGCATCCCGCAGCAGCCCATCTCGCCCAGCTTGCGCAGCTCCGCCGCCGGAAATTTCTCCTCGCGCTCGTACGCCCGCAGCACGGGACGCATCTCCGTCTCCATGAACTGCCGCACTGTGTCGCGCAGCACTTTTTGTTCCGAATTGAGCGAAAAATCCACGCGAAAAGTATACCGGCGATGCTACCACAGCAACTCGAAATCGCAAGCGGGAGCGATTGCGTTTTTCTATACGTATCCTCACGCCACTTCACGAGCGTTCGGCCATGGCATGCAGACTTTAGTTTTCAATTGTGGTTAAATCCATGCCGTGCAAACCCTCGGCATTTCCGGCTCCGACGTGAAAGCGGAAGGACGCCTTAAGAGTCTGCTTTGGCCATCTGTGCGGACCAGCAATGACGTCGACTACCTTGGCACACAAGGCTATTGGGTGTGTTTCATTGTTGGAGTCCTTTCGCTCCTGCTATCAGCGGTCGAAGGCCATCCAATAGCAGCGCTATTCGTTCTTTTTTTCTATTACTTAGGCGGAGTTGGTGTGCGAGAACATAGCCGGTATGCGGCATTGGTGGTGTTTGTCATGTTTCTGATCGATTCCCTAGGTGGAGGAAATCCTGCTTTTCGAATTCTTATCGCTGCGTTGCTCCTGGCAAATCTCCGCGCTACATGGATTGCCTCACGGTGGAAGCCAGGGGCGGATGAATCTGCGGCAGTACCGCGGTTCAACGAAACATGGGGCGACAAGTTCGCCGATCAATTTCCGATGTGGCTGTGGCCTAAAATTCGTATTGTCTTTTACATTTATTCCGTGGGTTTTCTTCTTTTGACCTCGATTGGCATAGTGATACTGATTGAGCGCCGACTGCTTTTCTAGCAACGGAAACCTACCCTGAAGGACAATAAATCATTCCCGGCGCCAGCGCTGCTGGGGATCAGCGCCGGCGCCGGAAACTTTCCTGCTTTTCTACTGCAAAATGCGTCTAACCGCTTCGGCGATTAATGCCCATTCCCTTGGCCATGGCCGTTGCCGTGGCCGAAGTCGAACAGGTCCATCAAATCGCTGATCGCCGGGCTGTTCTCCGGCACATACGGATTATTCTTGGCTGCAAGCGGATTTGGCAGATTGTCCCGGCCGACGCTGCTGACCGGCGGCAAATTCCAGTTCGCCTCGATGAACTTCAAAATCGAGACGTGGTCCGCATATTCGTGCGAGATGTGCCCCGCATCCGTGTGCGCCGAAACCACAATCAACGGGATGCGCGTGCCGTCGCCGAAGAAATCCAGCGGCTGCACGTACCCTGAATCGTAATATCCGCCGCCTTCATCCACCGTGATGAAAATGGCCGTGCTCGCCCACAGCTTCGGATTCGCCTGCACTCCATCCACGATTTTCTTCACGAAGCCCTCGAACAAGTCGAACTTCGACGAAGCCGGATGCCCGTCCACCAATCCGCTCGGCTTCACGAACGACACCGCCGGCAAGTTCCCATTCGCGATGTCGGTGTAAAGATTCGCCGTGTCCTGCAAGTGCGCCGTGCGCACCGCCGCGTTCGTCATGATCGAAGTCGCGTACTGCTCGAAGTTGCAAATATTGCAGTACGTATTGTTCGGGTTGTATTGGTCGGCGACGTAGTTGTTCCAGCCGTCGCCGTAATATTTCCAGGAAATATTCGCGGCGAGCAGGTCGTCGCCAATGGTTCGCACAGGCGATGGCGGGACAGTGAACACCATGCCTTTGGGATCCCCAAAAGCTACCGTGCCGTCGCCGTAGTATCCCGGATTGTAATTGTTCAGCAGGTAGTAGTTGCCAGCCTGGCAATTCGGGTTGATTGGCCGCGCCAGCGACGCCAGGTAACTGTCGATCTCTGCCACTCCCGGTTGCGTCGCGTCAGCGCACTCGCTGTACGTTCCGCCCGAATACCCATCCTGCGTGTACCAGTTGTTTGTGCCCGTCTGGGGATCGGGATCCTCAATTTCATTCGATGGCGGCGTAATGGCATTTCCTTTGCCGTCGGTGAATGGAATCGCGTAGCCCGTACCCAGCATGATGTGATTTGCGCCCGTCCCGCCCATCACCGCCTGATGGTAGTTGTCGCTGAACGAATAATGGTCGGCCAGATACTTGAAATACGGAACGTCTCCCTGGGCCATGTTGTAGAAACCCATTGCCGTTGCGCCTTCGCCGCTTGGCGCGTCATACGCTGGCGAACCGGGCAGCTTGCCGTTGCTTCCCGCGCCGATGGTCACTTCGACCCACGGAAACAAATCCGCTTTGCATCCGCTCGGATTCCGCTGCGTCGCGTAAGCCGAGTTGCAATCCTCCTGCTGCCACATCTGATAGAACCGGTGCACAGGGCTTCCCGCATAGGCATCGTAAGGAACGCCGGGCGTCAATTGGAATGGCCCATCCGGCAGCATCGTCGCGCCCTCGCCGTTGTACGAAATGCGCGCGTCCGGCACGCTGCTTGCCTGTCCCGTTCCTCCCGTTGTCAAAAATTGGTAATAGCCAGGCGCCAGCCCGTTTTCCGCCGCCTGTGCCTGCGCCACGGTCGAGAAAAGTGGCGCCTTTGGCCCTCCCGTCAATACCGGAGGCAACACCGGAAAGAGCGACTTCCCCATCGGGCTTTCCTCGAACGGGCTCGGGCTCAGATCCAGCGCCGAATCCTGTTCCGCGAGTGAGTAGTTCGGTCCCGGAGTCCCATCCTCGTTGACAATTCCTTCGGAACGTAAATTCCAAATCGTCTGGTGATTTTTCGGCTTATAGGTCGCAAACAGGTGATCAAACGTCCGGTTTTCGCCGATGATCACGATGACGTGCTTGATCGGCGTGCGCGTACGATTGTCCGCGGTGTTTCCGCCATTTCCATGCGCGTTCACGGGCATCGGCATTCCGAGTGTGACCAATTGCAGGGCCATCATCAGGCACACGATTTGTCGGATACTCAAAGCGCAGACTTTCCGCATAACGGATTCCATGCTCATCCTTGGCTCCTTCACTTTGCAAAGTCGCGGAATCGTCAGCGCGGCCGAACGCTTCGATCTCGCGCGCTGCCCTTGTAGTCCCTTGCGATGAAAGAACGGCTAACGATCAGTTACAGGCGGGATAATTTGCGGCAAATCCTCTGCGACATTTGTGAACATGCCGAAACACACGTATACCCATCGCCAGAATTTAACCCTTAAAAATTCTCTCGACGGCTTCTGGCCCTCAGCTTCCGATCAATTGTCTGCCGGATTCACCATCCTGAAAACTCCCGCGGCCGCTGCCCCGCCGATAAACTCCGACACGAGGTAAATCCAAAGGCTCGACCACCCCGCCATGCCCATCATCGTAACGCCCAGCGCAACGCCCGGATTGAACACCGCGCCCGAAATATTCCCAACGGCGTACGCGCCCGCCATGACCGTCATGCCGATCGCCAGCCCGTAGAATGAATTCCCCTCAGTTCCTTTGGCCGTCGCCGTCGTCAGCACCACATACACCAGCGCAAACGTAAACAGGAATTCAGAAACCAGCGAAGCCGCAACAGGCAGCGTCATTGGCAGCACCGTCGCCCCAACCTTCAAACAATGATTGACGACAACTGCCGCAGCCAGCGCCCCGATAAATTGCGCGATCCAGTAGGGAATCACATCCTTTGTATCGCACTTCCCTCGCAACCAAACTCCCAGCGTCACGGCCGGGTTGTAATGTGCTCCAGAGATATACCCTCCGGCATAAATCATCACCATTAGCACGGCGCCGATGGCCAGCGGTGCCATTGCCCCCGCCCCATTTCCAATCGACGTGCATCCCACCGTCAATACCAGAAAGAAAGTCCCAATCAGCTCCACGATGTACTTTTTCATCGCTGCTCCTTCCTCTCCTGATGGATTGAACTCATTTTCACCGGGCCCATTCGAATCTAAAGCTTCGCCAGCTCTCGCAACTTCCGTGTCTGCGCGCGGCTCACTGGCACCTCACTCGCGCGCTTGTCATCCATTTTCAGCATGTAGCTCGATTTGAACCACGGCACGACTTCCTTGATGTGGTCGATGTTCACGAGATACGACCGATGAGCGCGCCAGAACCGTTCCGAGTCGAGAGACGCCTGCAGCTCCTCGATCGTCCGGTAATTCGATACGCCCTCCGAATCGCGCGTGAAAATCGTAATCGCCCCGTCTTGGATCGACGCATAAACCAGTTGGTCCGCATCCACCAAAAACATTTTCTGCTGCGCCTTCAGCAGCAGTTTCATCGGCTTCGTGCTTGCGATGTGCTTCGGTGCACCCAGATTTTCGATCAGCGTCTCGAGCCGCTCCACCGGTGACGCATTCGCCTCCACCATTTTTTTCGCGCGCTGCACCGCCTTGGCCACTCGCCCTTTGTCAAACGGCTTCAGCACATAATCCACCGCGTTCACTTCGAACGCTTGCACCGCGTATTCGTCGAACGCCGTCGCGAAAGCGATCTGCGGCACTTTGATTTTCTTCTCCACCAGTCTTTTGATCACCCCGAATCCGTCGAGCCCCGGCATCTGCACGTCCAGAAAAACTAGATCTGGCGCGTGCTCCTTAATCAGATTCACCGCGTCCAGCCCGTTTTTCCCTTGCGCAACGATATTGATCTCCGGAAACGCCTTCAGCAGATACGCAAGCTCCTCCCGCGCCGGCCGTTCGTCGTCAACAATGATCGTATTGATCGGCATCCTTCGCCCGCTCCGCGCAAGCCGCGCACAGTATACGCAACACCTTTCCTGCTGACAATTCGCATCGAGCCGCGCGGTGGGTCGGTTTGAATTTTCTTGATCGTGACACAAGCGGATAAAATTCAAACTCACTCATTACCCGGTTGCTCCATCCTGCTTGCCCTGACGCAGTCTTTGTAGGGGCCGATTCCTTTGTTCGGGCCGTTGGCGTCCGCAGGACGGCACAAATTCGCTCCACACCTTGCGCATCACCTATGCACGTGCCATTTGCATGGAGTTGTGTCATTCCGAGGTCGCCCGCTCAGGCCAGGAAGCCTTTGTAGGGCTTGATTGGTTTGATCGGGCCGTTGCCGTCCGCAGGACGGCACAAATTCGCTCCACGTCTTGCGCATCACCGATGCACATGCCACTTGCCTTGAGTTGTGTCATTCCGAGCGAGGATGCGACTAGCATCCGACGAGCCTGTCTGCCGCAGGCAGGGAATCTGCTGTTGCCTTCGCAGCGCTGCCTACCTGTCCCAAACACGCGTCTATCCCGCAATGTCTTTAGTTTTCTTGTGGCTCTGTTGACATCCTATGAAAAAGGCGTCGATGCTACAGGCGATACAAATTGAAACTCAAACCGAGCAGCAGGGCTTGACGGCCTTGCATGCGCAGCGTGCGACCGGGTGCGCGAGCCGAGAGTTTGCGTTTCACCGAAGAGAAGAGACTCTCGATCCAAGCTCGACGCCGGTAGAGCCGTCGTGGAAACGCTCGCCGCATCTCGGCACGCACCCCGTGGATGCGCCAAGTTTTCTTTCCGCGTTTCGCGGGAATGACGCTCTGCGCTCCGAGTTGCCGCCGAATATAGGTGTGGTTTCTCTCGCTGTCGAACTCGGCGTCGGCGAGCACCATCCCGATGCGCGTTTGCTGGGAAGCCGTCTCGACGACCGCCGGCAAATTCCCGCAGTCGTTCCAAGGGCCGCGGCGCGCGATCTGCGACAAAAGAAACTGCTGATCCAGATCGGCCACGATCACCCACTTCAACCAGTGCCGCCACAGCAGCGGTTTCTGCCCGTGATGATGCATCCGTCGCACAAAGAACGTACTGACCGCTCCTTGCGCCAAGCCCGTGGCATCCACGGCCACGCGGGCTCGCCGCCGCTCTTTTTTGCGCCCGCCGCGCAACCGGCGCACGGTCTCGCCTACCGCGTGGTCGATGGTCATGTCGTCCAAACGCTGCAGGAAACGATACAAGGTTGTGAAGTCGGGTACGCTGGCAAGCCCCAGCGCCTGACGCAATTCGCGATGTTCGCCGAGTCGCACTTCGGCTTCGCGAAAGGTCCAATCTTCGTAGCGCATCAAGCAGAGGATGGCCAGCAGTTGCGGCTGCGTGAATTGGTGTTTGCTGAAACGGCTGCGGAAGCGAGGCAGCACCGCCTTGGCCACTGCCAGCGCGATGCGAGAAAAAGGCAGGAGTCCGACTTCGGCCATCGCACCTCCTGCTTCGATAGCAAACAACAATGGACCAGCGCCGAATATCTCGAATTTTCATCGCCGTAGCGAGGATGTCAACAGAGCC
>DASYYH010000005.1 GCA_035934015.1 Candidatus Acidiferrales bacterium | reverse complement strand
CCGTCCATTCTTGAAGAATCCGCCGGAGAATTTTTCGAACGTACTCATCCCTCGCCGTTCATGACATTCGCATTGCCAGTCCGCCAATCAAAACGGGCGGTCATTCCTGCAGTCACTCATGCGGATGGCACGGCACGTCTTCAAACGGTAAGCCGCACTTCGCATCCGCTCTTTTGGCGCCTTCTTCGTGCCTTCGGCGACAACACGGGGGTGCCTGTCCTCTTGAACACATCATTCAATGACAATGAGCCGATTGTTTGCCGCCCGGAAGAGGCGTTGAATTGTTTTGAACGAACGAAAATGGATGTGCTGGTGATTGGAAATGTAATTTTGGAGAAACAGTCGGTAGCCCCGCCGGCGCGAAATCCTCAGGCGCTGGCCGGCAGTAAAGCTGGGTGATCTCACGCGGATAGGGGTCATCTTGTGCGAATCCGGCGCCCTCCGCTGACATTCGCACTAGGACACTTGGGAAAACGCAGTGCATATTTTATTGCTGAATCAATATTTTCCGCCTGACACCTCGGCCACGGCGAATATGGCCGCAAGTGTCGCGGAGACTCTTTCAAAACGCCACCGCGTCACGATCCTCGCCGGGCGCCCCTCTTATGATCCCAGCGAACGCTATCCGTACTCGTTTCTTCGCCGCGATGCGCGCAACGGATTCGTCGTAGAACGTGTGGGTTCGACGGCTTTTTCACGTCATCGCATGCGACGTCGCGTCGCAAATTATCTCAGCTATGTCTCGCTAGTCGTGCCCCGAGCTTTAGCGCTCAAAGCCGATATCATACTTGCGATGACCGATCCTCCATTCGCCGGCATCTTGGGTGCTGCCGTTGCGCGCATGAAACGACTGCCTTTTGTCTACAACATCCGCGATCTTTATCCGGATATGGCCATCGGCGGCGAAATCGTGCGCCCGCGATCATGGGTCAGTGGATGGGAGCGTTTGCATCGCAAAGCCTTGTGTCAAGCATCTCGCATTATCGTCCTCGGTGAGGACATGCGCGAACTCATCCTGTCGAAGGGGGTATCCGCTGATCAGGTAGTCGTCATTCGAGATGGGACCATGCTTCCGGTCTCACCCGCTCCTGCGGATCACCCGGCAACTCGCGAAATTCGCGGCTCTGCAAAGTTTGTCGTATTGCATGCGGGCAATCTGGGTTTCTATGGCGCCTGGAGCACACTTATTGAAGCTGCAAAATCATTCGATGGCGACGGAGGGCAATTGGTATTTGTCGGTGACGGTGCCAACCGTGCGCGCCTCGAGGTATTGAGTCGCGGCTATTCTTGCATTCGCTTCCTTCCATTTCGGCCAGGGAACGAAGTTCCCTGCGTCATGGCCGCCGGTGATGTCCACGTAGTGACAATCAGGCGTGGACTCAGTGGCGTAGTCGTTCCCAGCAAGCTCTATTCGACGCTCGCCGCGGGCCGGCCCATCTTAGCTGTCGCGCCAGAGCAATGCGATGTGGCTCGTATTGTTCGCGAGAATGAATGTGGCCTTGTCGCCGACCCGGATAGTCCCGCCGACGTTGCCGCAGCCATTCGAGTGCTCAGAAGTGACCCAAGTCGCCTCAAGATCATGGGTGAACGTGCCGGTGATGCCGCTAAAAAATATGCTAGAGTTACGGAGCTTGAAAAATTCACAGGGGTCATCGAAGAAGCGGCGCGATCTCACCCGCCGGGAGGCAGAAATCTGGCAGCATAAAAAGGTATTAGTCACCGGTGGCGCGTCCTTCATTGGCTCAAATCTGGTGGATGCACTCATCGCGCGCGGCGCGCATGTGCGCGTTGTAGACGATTTGTCGAGCGGACGCCTCGAAAACATCCAAGCCCATGTCAATTCCGGCCGTGTCAGTTTCGTTGAAGCTGATTTAAGGGAACCCGGCGTCGCTCGCTCTGCGATGAAAGATATACAAGTGGTATTTCATCTCGCCGCCGATCATGGTGGCCGCGGATACGTGGATTTGCATCAAGCGGGCCCTGCATCGAATTTGTTTCTCGATGGCTTGGTATTTTGGGAAGCTATTAAAGCCGGGGTTGAGAAAGTCGTTTATGCTTCTTCCGGATGCGTCTACCCCAATTCCATGCAGACCGATACCGCCAGAGAAATCTATCTAAAGGAACAAGACGTCAAGCCGCCGCATGACGCCGACAATATGTATGGCTGGGCCAAACTGATGGCGGAACTGACGCTTCAGGCATATCACCAGGAATATAAGCTCGGAGCCGCCTCCTGCCGATATTTCACGGTGTACGGCCCGCGTGGCGTGGAAAACCACGCAGTCATTGCCATGATTGCCCGCGCATTCGTCGGACAGAATCCGTTTGAGATCTGGGGCGACGGGCAGCAGATTCGCAATTGGACTTACGTGGACGATATCGTCGATGGGACGATTCTGGCTGCGGAGAAAATCCAGGATGGCACAGCCGTGAACCTTGGCACGATGGAGCGCGTGCGTGTGATTGATGCCGCCAAACTCACTCTCGAATTTGCTGGACGCAAAGCTGATTTCAAATTTCTGCGTCAAATGCCAACAGGCCCCGCTAATCGTGTTGCCGACAACTCTTTGGCAAAGAAACTTCTCGGGTGGGAGCCAAAAGTCATGTTCCGCGAAGGCCTTCGTCGCACTATGGATTGGTATTTCGCCGACCGCAAGCCTCAAGAGGTAAAGGAACGCCTTGAGACCATGCTCACCGCGCGATGAATTTTCCCGGGTAAATCGTGTCTAGCACTTGGATTGCTCTCGCGGTCTCTCTTG
>DASYYH010000004.1 GCA_035934015.1 Candidatus Acidiferrales bacterium | reverse complement strand
GCAAGAAGAGCTCGACACTTGCCTTGCCCATTGGCCACAGCCGATTGCAAAATCGAGCGAGCTGGGCTCGAAGGGTTGTTCGTCTTCATCCCGTCCCTGCCGGCGGAACCGGTAGGACGCGGCGAAGATTACGTGGCCCGTGAGGGCCGCGTTCAGCCAGCCTGCCCATTGCGTTCTGGCGCGAACGCAAATCACACGGACAAACCGTGCTGAACCAAGTGCCGGCCTGAAGGTGAACCGGTACTGGAATTACGCAAGCGATTTTAGCGAAAATTGGGGCGGTTCACAAGGCAAATCTTGGCTAACGGAATGACCGTATTTCCTTACATTTCAATCATTTAAAGGTGGTAGAGTGCCAAGGTTTTTCGCTGTGGAAATAACTCTGCAAAGCCAAGCGAGAGGTGCCAATTTTCGAGAGTTCTCGGGCACAACATGCATCGATTTTCGTCACTGGGCGGCGCCACACAGGGACGTAACCTGGGACTGGAGCGCGTCATCGAGAAGCATGCCGCGGCGGTCGCCAGCGGCGCATATCTGCGCAGGAGTGACCTGGAGCGCACCACGAAAATCGGCGCCGGTCAGCTTTGCGCCCGTGAAAATGGTGCCGCTCAGAATGGCGCCGGTGAAACTTGCTCCGGTGAAATCGGCGTTTCGCAGATCGGCGTCGTCGAGAAACGCCCCGCTGAGCTGAGCATTTTCCAAGTGAGCGCCGACAAGTTTCGCCGAGCCCATGTATGCGCCACGAAGATCCACGCGCGACATCTCAGCGCCTTCGAGGTTCGCGCCGCGGATGTCAGTTTTTTGCATGCTTGCGCGGTCCAGACGCGACTGGCCAAGCAGCGCACCGTAGAGATTGGCACCGTCCATGTGCGCATCCACCAAAGTCGCGTTGGTGAGCAGGGCTGAGGTGAGGTCCGCAGCGGACAGATCCGCCCGGGACATGCTGGCACGATTGAGCTGGGCCAGGGTCAGGTTCGTGTGAGAAAGCTGGGCGCGATCGAGCAGGGCTCCTTCGAGATTGGCCTCACGAAGATTAGCGCCACGAAGGTCAGCTTCCGAGAGAGCCGCGCCCTGCAAATCGGCGCCGCGCATGCGAGCATCCACCAGGAATGCGCCGTACGCCTGCGCGTAACGCAGACTGGCACCTTCCAGCCGCGCGCCTTTCACTTTCTTCAAATCATCGGCGGCCGCCAAGCCTTCACTCGGCGGAATGGAGAGCGAAGCCTGGCTGATATTCGCGAAGGGGTCATAGCCGATGAGCCAAAATGCGTTTGCGGCCCAACTGCGGAAATCCTTGCTGGACCAGCCCTGCCCGCGGCCTGAATTGTGAGGAAGGCCGCGAATGGCTCCCAGCGAGAGAAGCAACAGAGCGATGCCGCTAATGATGGTCATGGCCGTGGGGCTGGCGTTTCGCACGCTGTGAAAAAACCTGAGAATCATATTCGGCCTTTTCTGCGTGCGGCTGGGGAGACTCCTCTCATGCGTCTGGAGGGCGCGCGCGATCAGCGCGACGACCATGATGAGAGTGATCTGCAGCAGAGTGCCGCGAAAATCCTGGACGGTAAGGTAGCGCGCCCAGAAAAGGAGCATGGTGGCGGGAATCATCCAGTAGGCGAGGGCTGTGGACAGCAGGCTTTCAAGAAGAAACGTTGGGGAACGCTTGAAGGTCAGCCAGTTCAACTGCGAACGAGCCAAGGCCATTACGAAACGGGGCATGTTGTCTTCGAGCTTCTTGCCGTCGGGGAACACGGCGGGAACTTCCGCGAGGACGTCCCACATGCGCTGCAAGACCATGTGAATCCCGATATAGAGGCCGAGAAGGAAAATGGGTCCGACCAGATAGAA
>DASYYH010000003.1:300000-481083 GCA_035934015.1 Candidatus Acidiferrales bacterium | reverse complement strand
CACGCCGTTTTTCACGGGGTACCGGCCGCAGTTTTACTTTCGGACGACGGACGTGACGGGGGACGTGAAGCTGGCGCAGGGAGTGGAGATGGTGATGCCTGGGGACAATGTAAGCGTGGAAGTGAGTCTGATCACGCCGGTGGCCTTGGAGAAGGGATTGCGGTTCGCGATCCGCGAAGGCGGCCACACCGTCGGCGCCGGCGCCGTCACCGATATCATCGAGTAACCTATGTCAACCGGAGAAAAAATTCGCATTCGTTTGAAGGCTTACGATCACCGCATTCTCGATCAATCGACGCGCGAGATTGTCGAAACGGCGCGGCGCACAGGCGCGGAAGTTGCCGGACCGATTCCGCTGCCAACGGTTGTGAATCGCTGGACGGTGTTGCGTTCGCCGCACGTGGATAAGAAATCGCGCGAACAGTTTGAGATGCGTACGCACAAGCGGCTCATCGATATTCTCAGTCCGACGCCGGACACGGTGGACGCGCTGATGAAGCTCGATTTGCCGCCGGGCGTGGACGTTGAAATCAAGGCTTTCGGGCGCGAACACGCCGCAAAGTGAAAACGCGCTGTGCGCGTTTTCATCCTGAGCGAAGCCGCTAGAAGCGGCGAGCGAAGGATCTGAAGTCGGTCGTGCGAGCGAAGGATCTGCCGTTCGATAGATAAAGGGAAGAACAAGGACTATGGCAGTCAACGGAATATTGGGAATCAAGTTGGGAATGACGCAGGTCTTCGGCGAAGACGGCACGTCGATTCCATGCACTGTACTGCAAGCTGGGCCGTGCGTAGTCGTCGAGCGCCGCTCGAAAGACAAGCATGGTTACGACGCGGTGCAGTTGGGGCTCGTGGAATTTATCAAGCCGCAGCGCGTGAATAAAGCCATGACCGGGCACTTCAAAAAGGCCGGCGTTGCGCCCATGCGCTTCCTCGGAGAATTTCGGCTGGAAGAGTCGAAGGATGAAACCAAAACTGGCGACCGCGTGCTCGTCGATGGCTTCAAAGTCGGCGAGCTTGTCGACGTCGCCGGAATCAGCAAAGGCCGCGGCTTCGCCGGCGGCGTCAAGCGCTGGCATTATGCCGGAGGCGACAACACGCACGGTTCGATGTTTCATCGCGCGCCGGGTGGCATTGGGGCGAGTTCGTTTCCGTCGCGTGTCTGGAAGAACCAGCACTTTCCCGGGCATTTGGGAAACGTGCGCAAGACGTCGAAGAATTTGCGCGTCGTGAAAATTGACACGGACGAAAATCTGCTGCTCGTGCGCGGCGCAGTGCCGGGCCCCGCGGGCGCGTACATTTATATTCATAAAGCAAAGAAATCGGAATAGCGAGACGAACATGGCCGTACTGGACGTAAAAAATCTGGATGGCAAGACCGTCGGGAAGATTGATCTCGCCGACGACGTGTTTGCGGCGCGAGTGAATCCGCATGTGCTGCACGAGACGGTGCGGCATTATCTGGCTTCGCAGCGTGCCGGAACGCACAAGACCAAACAAAAGAGTGAAGTCAGCGGCTCGGGGCGCAAATTGTGGAAGCAGAAGGGCACAGGCCGCGCGCGTATTGGTTCGATCCGCTCTCCGCTGTGGCGCCATGGCGGCACAGTGCATGGCCCAGTGCCGCGCAGCTACGCGTACCGCATCCCGCGCAAAGTTTTCCTGGGCGCGCTGCGCTCCGCGCTCTCCGCGAAACTGGCGGACAAGAAATTGGTTGTGGTTGATAACTGGCAGCTCGAATCGCACAAGACCAAGCCGTTTCGCCAGACGCTGACGCGCCTTGACGACGCGAGCCGCACGCTGCTGCTGGTGAATGGCGCGGAAAACGTCAATCTCGAGCGCGCCAGCCGCAATCTGGAAGGCGTGAAGCTCGTGCGCACCACGGCCATTGAGCCTTATGACTTGCTGCGGCATGAAGCGCTGGTGCTCTCACGCGAAGCCGCTGAAAAACTGAGCCGGGGGTTGAGCGAAAGCGCACCGGCGACCGCATCGCCTGAGACGGTGCAGATTCAGCCCGCGAAAGCATCGAAGGCAGTGAAGGCTGAATCGTCGCATGGCGAAGAAAAGCACGCAGCCAAAAAGTCCGCGGCAAAGAAGGAAAAGAAGCCGGCGGCGAAGAAGCCGAGCAAGGCCAAGCCCAAAGGGAAAAAGGACTGACGATGGCGACCGAACCTTACGAAATCATTCGCCGGCCGATCATCACGGAAAAAGGCATGGGCGTGAAGGAAACGCAGCTCACTGCCGTTTTCGAAGTGGCGCGCGATGCTACGAAGACGGAGATCAAAGAAGCCGTGCAGAAGGCGTTCAAAGTAAAAGTTGCGGATGTTCGCACAGCGATTTACCACGGCAAGCTGCGGCGGCGCGGACGTTCGGAAGGGCGCCGGAGGGACTGGAAGAAGGCTTACGTCAAGCTGGCCCCGGGCGAGAAGATGATGGAATACGCGGAGAATCTCTAGCCGGAAATTTCCGGTGCAGTCGAGCCGGAGGCGAGAGGGAATTACGATGGGACTGAAATCATTTCGACCATATACGCCGGCACGGCGATTCCTCACCGTGCTCGACAACAGTGAGATCACCAAGGACACGCCTGAGAAGTCGCTGGTCGAGTCGAAGAAGCGCACGGGCGGCCGCAACGCGCACGGAGAAGTCACTTCGTGGCACCGTGGCGGCGGCCATCAGAAGAAGTATCGCGTCATCGATTACCGCCGCGACAAAACCGGCATTCCGGCGAAAGTTGCAGCCATCGAATACGACCCGAACCGCTCGGCGCGTATCGCCCTGCTGCATTATGCCGATGGCGAGAAGCGCTACATCTTGCATCCGGTCGGTCTCGAGGTCGGCATGACTGTGCAGAACGGCGCTGGCGCAGACATTCTGCCCGGCAATGCGCTGCCGATCCGCAATATTCCGCCCGGCACGATGGTGCACAACCTCGAACTCGCTCCGGGCAAGGGCGGCCAGGTCGTGCGCTCGGCGGGCGGCGCAGCGCAACTGTTGAGCAAGGAAGGCGACATTGCGCTGGTGAAACTGCCTTCGGGCGAAACGCGCAAATTCTCGCTCGATTGCATGGCCACGGTCGGGCAATTGGGAAATCTGGATCACGAAAACATCACGTATGGCAAGGCGGGAGCCACGCGATGGCGTGGTCGGAGGCCCACAGTTCGCGGCGTGGCGATGAATCCAGTGGATCATCCGCATGGCGGCGGTGAAGGCCGCGTAAAGGGCAATCATCCGCAAACGCCTTGGGGTTTTCCGACATTGGGCGCGAAGACGCGCAAAAAGAAGCCTTCTGATCGCTTGATCGTGCAGCGGCGGAAGCCTTAAACGACTTTAGTTGGCAGGAGAAGCAGAAAAAAATGAACCCGGCGCGGCGGGGAATCGAGAGCAGGACCATGAGCGCAACACGAACAACTCGCAGAGTCACGCGGCGAACCGCGCGCGCTTCCAAGCGCATACACCCCGCGGCTAAGCCGGTTCGCAAATTGAAAGTGATCGCCCCGCAGCCGCAGGTGCTGTACCGCATCTGCAAGCCGGGCTGGGCGGTCATTGTGGAGAAAACGCCGAACGCGCAGGGTACGCGTTTTGTCTGCCCGTTTTGCCCGGTTTCGCACCGTGTGCCGGGTCCGGTACGCGGATTTCGGCGCATGCGCCGCGCGCAGTGGGTGAAGCTGCGCCGCGTCGAAGAATAGCAGGAGAATCGAGGGACGATGCCACGTTCGCTGAAAAAAGGGCCGTTTATCGATGAACCCCTTCGCGAAAAAATTGAAGGGATGAACGCACGGAACGAAAAGAAGGTCGTCAAGACCTGGTCGCGGCGTTCGACGATTTTGCCCGAGATGGTCGGTCACACGATCGCCGTGCACAACGGGAAGAAGTTCATCCCCGTGTACGTCACCGAGCAGATGGTAGGACACAAGCTCGGCGAATTCGCGCCCACGCGCACGTTCAAGGGCCACGCCGTCAAAGCAGCGCTCGAAAAGGCCGCCGCCGCAGCGGGTGGCGCTCCGGGCGCGGCTCCGGCTGCGGGTGGGGCGGCTCCAGCAGGCGGCGGAGCTCCTCCGCCAAAGGCGTGACGACATTAGAGATTCGAGAATAGGAAAGACGCATGGCACCTGAAACACTGACGCACACTTCGATTGACGGCCTGGCCAACGCGCGCTTCATTCGCGTTTCGCCGCAGAAGGCTCGCTTGGTGGTCGATTTGATTCGCGGCCATCGCGCCGCCGATGCTTTGCAGACGCTGCAATTTACGAAGAAGCGCATCGCCCGCGAAATCGCCAAGGTGCTGCGCAGCGCCATCGCCAATGCGGAGCATAAGGCGGATGAAGCGGGCGAATCGCTCGACGTCGATACTCTGTATGTTTCGCGCTGCTTCGTAAACGAAGGTCCGCGCTGGAAGCGGCTGCGCACGGCGCCGATGGGCCGGGCGTTCCGCTATCAGAAACGCACCAGCCACATCGTCGTCGAAGTCGCCGAGCACGCGCGCGCGGCCGAAGATCGCGTGAAGGCTGCGGTCGCGGAGCGCGAAGCTTCGAAGGGCATCAAGGGCGCAGTGCGCAAAGCGCGCAAAACGCTCGAAGACAAGGCCAAGCAGGCGCAGAAAGCCAGGGACAAAGCGAAGAAAGGCAAGAAGTAGGAGGCTAGATTGGGTCAGAAGACGCATCCATACGGGTTTCGCCTGGGCTACAACAAAGCCTGGAAGTCGCGCTGGTTCGCCAAGCGCGAATATGCGGACTTGCTCCACGAAGATGTTCTTTTGCGCAAGGAGCTCAAGGACAAGCTGAAGTCCGCGGGCATCAATTCGATCGATATCGAGCGCGCCGCCAATAAGCTCGTCGTGCGCATCTATACGGCGCGTCCGGGAATCATCATCGGCCGCAAAGGCTCGGAGATCGACAAACTCAAGGGCGAAGTGCAGAAGCGCACCAAGCGCGAAGTGCACATCGACATTCAGGAAGTGCATCGCCCGGAGCTGGATGCTCAACTCGTGGCTGAGTCCATCGCACTGCAGCTCGAAAAGCGCGTGGCTTTTCGCCGCGCCATGCGCAAGGCCGTGGATTCCGCGCTGCGCTTCGGTTGTAAGGGAATCAAGGTGCGCGTCGCGGGCCGGCTGAATGGCGCGGAAATCGCGCGCAAGGAATGGTATTTGCAGGGCCGCCTGCCGCTGCAGACGCTTCGTGCAGACATTGATTTTGGATTCGCGCAGGCGGAAACGACCTACGGCGTGATTGGCGTGAAGTGCTGGGTCTATCAGGGCGAAAATGCGCCGGAGCGGAAACGCGCAGAAGAGCGCGCCGCTGCAGCCGCGAACGCCTGAATGGCGGCGGGAGTTTAAGGACAGCGAATTATGTTGATGCCGAAAAAAGTGAAGTACCGGAAGCAACAGCGCGGCCGGCGCTCGGGCAAATCCTGGCGCGGCGGGGCGCTGGCTTTTGGAGAGTACGGCCTGAAGGCGCTCGAACCGGCGTGGATTACCGACCGCCAGATTGAGGCTGCGCGCGTGGCCATTACGCGATTCATCAAGCGCGGCGGAAAGCTCTGGATTCGAGTTTTTCCGGACAAGCCGTTCACCAAGAAACCGGCTGAGACGCGCATGGGCAAGGGCAAAGGGCCGCCAGAACGCTGGGTCGCCGTCGTGAAGCCGGGACGCGTGATGTTTGAGATGTCCGGAGTGGATATCGCTGCGGCCACCGAGGCTATGGACTTGGCTGCGCAGAAGCTGCCTATCCGGACCAAATTCGTTACGCGTGCGGAGGAGCTCTGATGGCGGACCGCATGGAGAAGTTTCGCGAACTGAATGAGAACGAACTGCACATCCGCGAGCACGAACTCGGCGAGCAGATTTTCCACCTGCGCTTTCAGTTGACGACCGGCCAGGCCGAGAGTGTCAAGAAATTGCGCGAAGCCAGGCGCGATCTGGCGCGCGTCAAGACGCTCGTTCGCATGAAAGAGCTGGGGCGTCCGATTACAGCTCCCAAAGCGCGCGAGAAATCGGAAAAAGCAGCGGAGCAAAAGCAAGTTTCAAAGCGGCCGACGCATAAGCGTTCGAGCCGCGGGAAGAAAGCCGAATAACGTGAGGAAGCCAGATGGCCAGTGAAGCAACGAGCGGCGCGGCAGAGCACCGGCAGGAGCGCGGCGCGCGCCAGGAATTAACCGGTGTAGTCACCAGCTCGAAGATGAGCAAGACCATCGTCGTCAAAGTGACGCGCACGACGCAGCACCGCAAATACATGCGCGTCACGCGCAGCAGCAAGAAATATTACGCGCACGACGAGCAGAATGAAGCGCGGCCAGGCGACACAGTGCGTATCGTTGCCAGCCGTCCGTTGTCGAAACTCAAGCGCTGGCGTCTGGCTGAAATCGTGGCCCGCTCGCGGCGCGTAGCGTAACGGGAATAGGGGAGCAAGCGCATGGTTCAGATGCGAACGTGGCTGACCGTCGCCGATAATTCCGGCGCGCGGCAGTTGACGGCAATTTTACCGCTGGGCGGCGATGCCGGGCTTGTCGCTGGTCTTGGCGACGTGGTCACCGCCTCTGTGAAAGAAGCGGCGCCGGATAGCCAGGTCAAGCAGGGAACGGTGGTGAAAGCAGTCGTTGTGCGCACACGGAAAGAGCATCGGCGCAAGGATGGAACCTACATCCGCTTTGACGACAATGCTGCGGTTCTCATCAACGAAGCTGGCGAGCCGGTGGGAACACGCGTGTTTGGGCCTGTGGCGCGTGAATTGCGCGAGAGGAAGTTCACGAAAATCATCTCTCTTGCGCCGGAGGTTTGGTAGTCATGCGCCAGCGTCGAGCGCCAGAAAAGCATCCGATTTTGATCCGTCGCGGCGACACCGTGAAAATTATGGCTGGCCGCGACAAGGGCAAGAGCGGCCGCGTGCTGAGCGTCGATCCGGTGAAGCGCCGGGTGACGGTCGAGCACGCCAATATCATCAAGAAGCACACCAAGCCGAATCCGTCGAAGAATATTCGCGGCGGGATTTTGGATAAGGAAGGTCCGATTCATCTGTCGAACGTGATGATTGTCTGCCCGAGTTGCGGCAAGCATGCGCGCATCGGCGCGACGATCTTGTCCGACGGCTCGAAGGCGCGAAGCTGCCGCCGCTGTCATGCGGCGATCGAAGGCTGACAGATGAAGAGAATACCAGCGAAGGCTGCCAGAATATGATGAGCCGACTACATGAACGGTACCGCAAAGAGGCCATGCCGGCGCTCTCGAAGCGCTTCGGCTATACGAATCCCATGGCCGTCCCGCGGCTGAAGAAAGTCACGGTGAATATCGGGCTCGGCGAAGCGAGCCAGAACGTCAAGCTACTCGATGTGGCCGTGCAGGAGCTTGGGCAGATCACCGGGCAGAAGCCTGTGATTACGCGCGCGAAGAAATCCATCGCGAATTTCAAAATCCGCAAGGGCATGCCCATCGGCTGCATGGTCACGCTGCGCGGCGAACGCATGTATGAGTTTGTTGACAGGTTGGCAAATATCGTTCTGCCCCGCGTGCGCGACTTCAAGGGCCTTCCGGGGAATTCGTTCGACGGCCGCGGGAACTACACGCTCGGGCTGAAAGATCAGTTGGTATTTCCGGAGATCGATTACACGCGTGTGGACAAGATCAAAGGCATGAACATCACGCTCACTACATCGGCGCACACGGACGAAGAGGGGCGCGAGCTCTTGAAATTACTCGGCGTGCCACTGAGGTCGTAAGGGCTGGAATCGAATTAAGAATCGAAGGGGCTACAGGAGAAACGATGGCGACAACCGCACGATGCGCCAAGATGAAGAAGAAGTTGAAGTACAAGATTCGCGTTCGCAACCGCTGCCGCATTTGCGGCCGGCCGCGCGCGTTTCTGCGCAAATTCGAAATGTGCCGCATCTGTTTCCGCGGCTTGGCGCTCAAGGGAGAAATCCCCGGCGTGACGAAGGCGAGCTGGTAAGGACGATCGATGAATACTGACCCTATAGCTGACATGCTGACGCGCATGCGCAATGCCGTGCGGGCGCGCCATCCGCGCGTGGATTTGCCCGCGTCCAAAATGAAGGTGGAGATTGCCCGCATTCTGAAGGAAGAAGGCTACGTTTCCACGTACAAGCTGGTCGACGAAAATAAACGCAAGGTCTTGCGCGTGTTCTTCCGTTACACGCCCGACAAGCGCAGTGTTCTGACCGGCCTCAAGCGCATTTCCCGTCCCGGCTGTCGGCGGTACGTAGGCAAGAACGAAATCCGTCCCGTCGTCGGCGGAATGGGCGTGGCGATTCTTTCGACGCCGCGCGGCATCATGAGCGGTCACACGGCGCGAAAAGAAGGCGTCGGCGGCGAACTTTTGTGCGAGGTTTGGTAGAGCTATGTCGCGTATAGGAAAAAAACCGATCGCGATTCCGAGTGGCGTGAAAGTGAGCATCGCAGCGGACGCCATCGAAATCCAGGGCCCCAAGGGCAAGATGCGCGTTCCCGTTCCCGGGAAGATCAAATTCGAGCAGAAGGATGGCCATTTGGTCGCTACGCGGCAGAACGAAATGCAGCGTGCGCTGCACGGTCTGGCTCGCGCGCTCGTCGCCAATGCCGTAAAGGGCGTAACCGAAGGATTCAAAAAGGAACTCGACATCGTGGGCGTCGGCTATCGTGCGGAGGTCAAAGGCAAGAGCGTCGTCTTCGCCCTCGGCTATTCGCATCCGATCAACTTTCCGATTCCTGAGGGGATTCAGATCGCCGTCGACAAGCAGACGCATGTCACGGTGACCGGCGCGGACAAAGGAGTTGTCGGACAGGTAGCCGCGAATATTCGCGGGCTCCGGCCACCCGATCCGTACAAGCAAAAAGGTATTCGCATCGTCGGCGAGCGCTTGAAGAAGAAGGCCGGAAAAGCTGGCGCAGCCAAGACCGCGGCGTAAGCGGGCCTTGAAGATTCAGGCTGTTGAAGGAGAAGAGCAATGGCAGTTGTTCCAGTACGAAAATTGTCGCGTGACTTGCACCGCCAGCGGATTCATCAGCGCATGCGGCAGACGCTTGTGGGAACCGAAGAGCGGCCCCGTCTTTGCGTATATCGCTCGATTAAGCATATCCGCGCACAGGTAATTGACGACCGCAAGGGGCACACCATCGCGTCGGCCAGTTCGCTCGATGCCGATGTGAAGAAGCAGATCAAGGGCGGAGGCAATGTCGCCGCCGCGAAGATCGTCGGCAAAATCATTGCCGAGCGCGCCAAAGCGGCGGGAGTCGAGAAGGTGGTCTTCGACCGCGGTGGCTACCAATATCATGGCCGTATTCAGGCGCTCGCTGAAGCGGCTCGAGAGGCGGGATTGAAGTTCTGAAGCTTATGCCGAAACAAGAGCTCAAAGACACGCTTGCAGTTCGCCGGCAGATTGACGCCAATCCGGCCAACGTCAAAGATCAGGTCGTCAACATCAATCGCGTCACGAAGGTCGTCAAGGGAGGCAAAAACCTCAGTTTTTCCGCGCTGGTCGTTGTCGGCGATCAAAATGGCCACGCCGGCTTTGGTATGGGCAAGGCGCGCGAAGTTCCCATGGCGATTCGCAAGGCTATCGAGCAGGCGAAGAAGAATATGGTCAAGCTCAATCTGAAAGGCTCGTCAATTCCTCATCAGGTTCTTGGCCGTTACGGTTCAGGGCAAGTACTGCTGAAGCCCGCGCCGGAAGGAACTGGAATCATTGCCGGCGGTCCGGTGCGCGCGGTGATGGAAGTTGCGGGAATTCAAAACGTGCTGACCAAATCGATCGGTACGTCGAATCCGCACAATGTGATCAAAGCGACCTTCGATGCGCTCCTGCATTTGAAAGACGCAGCGAAAGTGAACGAGGAGCGCGGCAAAGCGGCAGAAGCGGCAACCGCGTAAGGATTTGAAAACGATATGGCGACAAAGAAAAAATCGGACACGTTGAAGATACGCTGGGTAGTCAGCTTCATTGGCTGCCCGCGCAGCATGCGCCAGACGATTCGCGGCTTGGGATTTCGCCGGATGAATCAGGTTGTCGAGCGTCCGGATAATCCGTCCATCCGCGGCATGATCGCGCGAGTCCATCATCTGGTTCGCATCGAGGAGTAACGGGGCACATCATGAGCGTAAAGCTATCCAATTTGAAGCCACCGCGCGGGTCGCGCCATCGCAAGGTTCGCGTGGGCCGCGGCATGGGCTCGAAGATGGGAAAGACCGCCGGCGCGGGAAACAAGGGCCAGCAGTCGCGTCGCGGCTATTCGCGGCGTCCCGGATTTGAAGGCGGCCAGATGCCTTTGCATCGCCGCCTGCCGAAGCGCGGATTTCACAGTTTGCATCACAAGGAGTACGCCATCGTAAACGTCGAAATGCTCAATGCCTTCAGCGCCGGCGAGACTGTCACGCCGGACACGCTCGAAGCGCGCGGCATCATTCATGTTCGGCGCGATGGCATCAAGATTTTGGGCGATGGCGAACTGAAAGTCGCGCTCACCGTGCACGCGCACAAGTTCAGCCGTTCCGCGGAGCAGAAAATCGCTTCCGCCGGGGGTAAGGTCGAAGTTTTGCAATGAGAAAGCTTGTCGAAGCATTTCGGAATATCATCACTACGCCGGACCTCCGCAACCGGTGTCTTTTCACGTTGATGATTCTGGCCGTTTACCGGCTGGGCGCGTTCATCACCACGCCCGGAATCAATAACGAACTGCTTCTCAGCTTGTTCCAGCAAAACCGCAATTCCGTTCTCGGCATCGTGGACTTGTTCAGCGGCGGCAACCTGCGCCGCTTGTCGATTTTCGCTTTGGGCATCATGCCGTACATTACGGCGGCGATCATTCTCGAATTGATGGTTGTCGTGTGGCCCTATTTGGATCGCCTGAAAAAAGAAGGCGAGCTGGGCCGCAAGAAAATTACGCAGTATACGCGCTACCTGACGATCATTTTGAGCATCTTCCAGTCGCTGACGATCGCGGCCACGTTGCAGCATCAGAATGTCTTGGGCCAGCAACTCGTGTATCACCCGGGCATACGCTTCGTCGCCATGACGGTCCTGACGTTGACGACTGGCTCGGCCTTCATCATGTGGCTCGGTGAGCAGATCAGCGACCGCGGCATCGGCAACGGAATGTCGCTCATCATTTTCGCCGGCATCGTGGTCGGACTGCCGCGCGCCGTCGAAGATTTGTGGCAAATGACCACAAGCGGACAATGGGGGGCCTACGGCCCGATCGCCATCGTGAGCCTGCTGGTTCTGATGGTTGCAGTCGTGGCGTTCATCGTGTTCGTCGAGCGCGGCCAGCGCCGCATTCCTGTGCAGTACGCCAAGCGCGTCATGGGCCGCAAAGTCATGGGCGGCCAGATGACCTATCTGCCGCTGCGCGTCAATTCCGGCGGCGTGATTCCGCCGATCTTCGCGAGTTCGCTGCTGACTTTTCCGCAGACGATCGCCATGGTTTTTCAGAACCGCTCGGCGTTTCTGCAGAGCTTCGCGCGCACCTTTGCATGGGGCGAGCCTCTGTATACGCTGATTTACGTTTTGCTGATCGTTTTCTTCGCGTTTTTTTATGTGGGAATTATTTTTAATCCCACAGAGCTTGCTGACAACATGCGCAAGTACGGCGGCTTCATTCCCGGCATTCGCCCGGGCCGCAATACGTCGGAGCATATCAACAAGGTGTTGACGCGCTTGACGCTTGTCGGCGGGCTGTATCTGGCTCTCGTGTGCGTCATTCCGGAGTGGATGATCTCCGGCATTCACCTGCAGCACTTGCCTTTGGTCGGCAATTGGATTGACGAGCATTTCTGGCGCTTCATTCTCGAAGGTTTGAACGTCAACTTCTATTTCGGCGGCACTTCGCTCTTGATCGTGGTTGGCGTCGCTATGGACACGGTACAGCAGCTCGAAGCGCAGCTCGTCATGCGTAATTATGAAGGCTTTACTCGCCGCGGACGGGCGCGTGGCCATGGTGCTTGATCGTGACGCAGCACCAGTCAGCGAAGATGCTCGCTCGTGCGGTGATTTTTCTCGGGCCACCCGGAGCGGGAAAGGGAACGCAGGCCAAGCTCGTGGCGTCGAGGTCTGGCGTGCCGCATCTTTCCACGGGCGACATGCTGCGGGAGAACGTGAGTCGCGGCACGGAATTGGGGCTGCTGGCGAAGCCCGTGATGGAACGCGGCGAATTGGTATCCGACGCGCTTGTGTTGCGAATGGTTGAGGAACGCACCGCGCGCCCGGATTGCAGGAACGGATTCGTTTTTGACGGTTTCCCGCGCACCGTCGCGCAAGCGGAAGCGCTCAGCGCAATTTTGAAGAAGCAGGGTTTGGGCGCGCCGGCGGTGATTTACTTCGACGTTGCGGAAGATGTTTTGATGCGGCGGCTGACGGGTCGGCGAACGTGCAAGGCGTGCGGCGAAATTTACAATATTTATGATCGTCCGCCGAGGCTCGATGGCCGCTGCGATGTAGATGGCGGAGAACTCGTGCAGCGCGCCGATGATAAGCCGGAAGTGATTCGGGAGCGGCTCGCAGCATACGACCGGCAGACCAAGACGCTCGTGGAGTATTACCGTTCGCAAGGTGTGCTCCATGAAGTGGACGGTGCGGCCAGCATGGAGACCGTGACGGCATCGGTTTTCAGCGCGCTCTCGAAGTTTGAGGCTCGCGCATGATTATTTGCCGTTCGCAGGAAGAACTGGAAACGATGCATCGTGCCGGCATGGTCGTCTGGGGAGCATTGACGGAATTGCGGAAAATGATTCGGCCCGGCGTGACAACGATGGAGCTCGACGAGTTCGCGGAAGGGTACGCCAAGGAACACGGCGCGCGTCCCGCGTTCAAGGGCTATCACGGGTATCCGAAATCGCTCTGCACCTCGATCAACAATGAAGTCGTGCATGGGATTCCTTCGGCGAAGCGTTCCGTGAAAGAAGGGGACATTCTTTCGATGGATTTTGGAGTCGAACTCGACAGCTACTTCGGCGATGCGGCGCTGACCGTTCCCGTTGGAAAGGTCGATCCGGCTCACGAGAGGCTCCTGCGCGTTACGCGCGAAGCGCTCGAGTGCGGCATCGACAAAATTCGGCCCGGCAATCGCCTGACGGACATTTCCGCTGCGGTGCAGCAGCACGTCGAACAAAATGGCTTTTCCGTGGTCCGCGAGTTTGTCGGCCACAGCATTGGCACGAAGATGCACGAAGATCTCCAGCTGCCGAATTACGGCGAGCCGGGGCATGGGCCGAAGTTGCAGAAGGGCATGGTCCTTGCCATCGAGCCGATGGTGAATGTCGGCGGCCCGGAAGTTCGTGTTCTGGACGATCAGTGGACTGCTGTGACATGCGATGGAAGCGACTCGGCGCATTTTGAGCACACCGTCGCTGTCACGGAAAATGGCCCGTGGATTTTGACCCGTCCGCGCGATGCCGCCGGTCCGGTTTGGTAGGCGAAATGGTTGGAGAACTTGGTCGCATAGGAGCGCATGGCAAATAGACCGCACGACGAACCGAAGAAGGCGGACTCCGGGAATCCGAAAGAGGACGCCATTGAAGTGATGGCCACGGTGATTGAGCCGTTGCCAAACGCGATGTTTCGCGTCGAGCTCGAGAATAAGCATCAGGTGCTCGCGCACATTTCCGGCAAGATGCGCAAGAATTTCATTCGCATCCTGCCGGGAGACAAAGTTGCGGTCGAGCTTTCGCCGTACGATTTGACTCGCGGCCGCATCGTCTATCGCTATAAGTAGCGGCGGGAGCAGGGAGCAGAAAATGAAAGTTCGCGCGTCAGTTAAAAAGATTTGCATGAAATGCAAGATTGTCCACCGGCGCGGCGTGGTTCGTGTGGTTTGCAGCAATCCAAAGCACCGCCAGCGCCAGGGTTAGTTTTTCGGTTAGGGAGGAAGCGAGATGGCACGTATAGCGGGCGTGGAGTTGGGGCCCAATAAGCGCCTTTGGATCGGGCTTACGGCGATCTATGGGATCGGTCAGGCGCGGGCGAAGGAGCTCTGCGCGAAAGCGAATGTCGATCACTTCAAGAAAATCAAGGATTTGAGCGAAGACGAAGTCAATCATATCCGCCAGGCGATTGAATCCGAGGGCCGCGTCGAGGGCGATCTCCGCAAGGAGATGCAGATGAACATCCGGCGGCTGATCGAGATTCAGTGCTACCGCGGCCTGCGTCATCGCCGCAATTTGCCGGTCCGCGGCCAGCGCACGCACACAAACGCCCGCACGCGCAAAGGCCCGCGCAAGGGCGCCGTGGCAGCCAAGAAGAAAGCCGCGGTCCGCAAGTAACGCGGCCCAAGGAGAAGAGCACTCGTGGCAAAGGAACCGCAACAGCAAGAGGGTGGAGCGCCAGCGGCAGGCAAGGCCGCCGCGACAGGCAAAACCGCGAAGCGGAAGAAGGAATTCCGCAAGAAGAGGGAGAAGCGTGTGGTGCCGCAGGGCACGGCTTATGTTCAAGCGACGTTCAACAACACGATCATCACGTTGAGCGACCCCGAAGGCCGCGTGGTGAGCTGGGCTTCGGCTGGCTCCGTGGGCTTCAAGGGCTCTCGCAAGGGCACGCCGTATGCGGCCCAGCAGGCCGCTATGACCGCGGCTGGGGTTGCGCGCGACCAATACGGCATGAAGTCGATTGAAGTCCGCGTGAAAGGCCCGGGTGCCGGGCGCGAGTCCGCCGTGCGTGCTTTGGCTTCCGCGGGCTTGCACATTCGATTGATTAAAGACGTGACGCCGGTGCCGCATAACGGCTGCCGCCCGCCGAAGCGCCGCCGCGTCTGATCGGTTTTTAGGGAAGAGCAAAGGAGAAGCAGAATTGGCAAGACATCGTGAAGCGGTTTGCCGGCTGTGCCGCAGGGAAGGGATGAAACTCTTCCTCAAGGGCCTCCGGTGTTTTACGGAAAAATGTGCCATCGAAAAACGCAATTTTGTTCCCGGCCAGCACGGTCAGGCGCGCCGCCCGAAAATGGTCGGCTACGGCGTGCAGTTGCGCGAGAAGCAGAAGATGAAGCGCACCTACGGCTTGCTTGAGCGCCAGTTCCGCCACTATTACCAGAAGGCGGCGCGTGCGCAGGGGCCCACGGGCTCGAATTTGATGGTCATGCTCGAGCGCAGGCTGGATAACGTGATGTATCGCGCGGGTCTGGCCAGTTCTCGTTCGCAGGCGCGGCAGCTCGTTTCCCATGGCCACGTGCTCGTCGGAGGCCACAAAGTGAATATTCCGAACTATCTGGTGAAAGTGGGAGACGATATTACCATCCGGCAGAAGATGCATCAGAACGCCATGGTGCTCGAAGCGCGAAATCTGGCGCAGAATCAGAACGCAGTGCCGTGGCTTGAAATCGACCGTGAGAATTTCAAAGCGCGCGTGCTGGCTTTGCCGCGCCGCGACGACGTGCAGACTCCGGCGATGAACGAACAGCTTATCGTCGAGTTGTATTCCAAGTAAGCGCAGCGCGTCGCAAAGAGTTTGGGGCGAGGCTCGCGCCGAGCGAGCCAGGAGGGAAGAGAAAATGTGGAAAGGGTTTCAGAAACCGAAGCGTTTGGCGGCGGAACTTGAGTCGCTGACGGATAAGTACGGAAAATTCTCCGCGCAGCCGTTTGAGCGCGGTTGGGGCACCACGGTGGGCAATGCGCTGCGCCGCGCTCTCTTGAGTTCGATCGAAGGCGCCGCAATCACAGCCGTGAAAATCGAAGGCGTGCTGCATGAATTTTCTCCGATTCCGGGCGTAGTCGAAGATGCCACAGACATCATCCTGAATTTGAAGCAGGTGCCGTTGAAACTGAATTCGGATCAACCGAAAACCATCTCGCTCGTCGTCGATACGCCTGGGCCAGTCACTTCGGCGAAAATCGAAGAGGACGCCGACATCGCCGTCCTGGACAAGAACGTTTATCTGGCCACTGTGAGCGAAGGCGGAAAGCTCGAAATGGAGATTCGTGTCAAGAACGGCCGCGGCTATGTTGCCGCCGACCGCAACTTCGACGAGGACCTGCCCATCGGCTACATTCCGATCGACTCGGTTCATTCTCCCGTGCGCAAGGTGAATTACTCGGTCGAGGCAGCTCGTCTTGGCCAGATGACCGACTACGAGAAATTGACCCTCGAAGTCTGGACCAACGGCGCCATCACGCCGCAGGACTCCATCGGCTTCGCGTCGAAGCTCATTAAGGATCACATGAGCATCTTCATCAATTTCGAGGAGCAGCCCGAGCTGCCCGAGGAAGTGGTCGAGAATTTCAGCGATCCGCGCCTCGAGCATCTCGATCGCTCCGTCGAGGAGCTCGAGCTTTCGGTTCGCTCTTACAACTGCCTGAAGAATGCAAATATTCAAAGTCTGCGCGAACTCGTGCAGAAGACCGAAGCCGAAATGCTCAAGACCAAAAATTTCGGCCGCAAGTCTCTGAACGAAATCAAGGACATACTCCAGAAGATGGGCCTCTCGCTCGGCATGAAGTTCGATGAGCACGGCCGCATTATCTGGCCGCCGCTGCCGAGCCAGACGGCTCCGCCGGCGCCGGAAGAAACCACGGCTTTCTAAGGAAACGACTCGCATGCGACATCTAGTAGCGGGAAGCAAACTCGGTAAACAACCGGCCCATCGCCGCGCCGTGCTTCGCAATCTGGTGACGAATGTCATCGAGCGCGAGCGCATCACCACCACGATCGCGCGCGCGCGCGCGGCTCGTCCGCTCGTCGAGCGTATGATTACGCTCGGCAAGCGCGACACACTTCACGCCAGGCGCCAGGCGGCGGCGTTTTTGCAAACGAAAGACGCCACGCGCAAGCTTTTTGCCGAAATCGCACCGCGGTTTTTGGATCGCGCCGGCGGTTATACGCGCATCGTCCGCGCCGGTTGGCGCATCGGTGACGGCGCCGAGCTAGCGATTCTTGAGCTGCTTGGGTCGGAGCTCAAAAAGAAAGAGAAGAAAGCGAAGCGCGAGAAAACTCAGGAAGCGCCGGAAGCAGCGGAAAAGGAAACCGCGAAGGCGTCCAGCTAGAAAATTGCCGCGTCAAGAAAAGCAAGCCCGCGCAACCAGCCGAGCTTCACGGCGTTCCATCTAGGCAGCCGCAGTGGCGGCATTCCTGTTTTCCACAATGCAGGCGACAATCCGGATGAAGAGTATTCCGTGAGCGTCATTGCTTTGAAACGGCTGTTACTGGCAGTTGTTATTGCCTGCCGAAGGAATCGTCAGAAACGTGATGCTGTGTGGCGGCAGGCGAACAGGGCCTGCTTTGAAAGGCTGGCCTTGCATTGACGGAAGCGAGCCATTTGGGTTCGCCTCCAACTCGCGGCCATTCAGCAGCACAATCGTACTGGTGAGAGCTGGTGCGGTGAGCGTGAACCGGTCCCCTGAGACAGGTTCTTCCAAGGTGTACTCTTCCTTCTCATCTGTGTTGAGAGCCAACAGCGCTACGCCGCCTCGCGTTTGCTTCATGCAGTGTGCATAGATCCTGAGCGCACCCTCGTTCTTCGTCTCCGGATCGAGCACGGTAGTTCCCATGGTCCGGTTCCACAGCACGGCTGCCCAATAATTCGGACGAGGTTGGAATGTCTCTTCGTCGAGAAGGCCATAGTCGCTTCCGGCAAGGGTGTTGTGCATCACAACCTGTACGCCCTTTCGCGCGAGTGTGCCGAATTGGTTCAAAAATCGAAACGTGTCAGCAAACTGGCCGGCGAACATATCGCCCCCGCATGCCGCCTCAGCAGTCTCCGTCAACCAAATGGGTTTTCCGGGAAGATAGGTATCTCGTAGCGAAGCGTTGGACGCTTCGGCTTGGTCTGTGCGATCAAGCCATTCCGGAGAAAGTACCTGGTCTATGGTGATTCCTCGACCCCTGCCACCAGTGGTGCACCTGCGCGATAACGCTCCATAGAAGTGATAGGAAAACACGTCGAATATCGGACCGGTCAGCTTCAAGACTTTCTCGTTGCCTACAGTGCCAGTGCCGGGTCCCACCAGCAGGCTCTTGGACAATTGGCTGCGATAAAACGGCATGAAGATCTTAATGTCTTTCGCGAACGCAGCAGCATCGTAGCTGGGCGCGCCCTGCCCCTTGACAAGATTGGGCTCGTTCATGAATTCGGCAGCAGCGATGCGTCCGCCGATGGCGTTTGTGTAATCAAGGAGTGCCTTGGCTTGCGTGGGCATCCAAACGCCATCGGAACCGCGTGTTCCTGGGCTTATGGAGAATGAAGTTACGATCTGTGCCCCAGCCGCACGCGCAAATTCAATGACGCCCTTCCACTCGGCACGAGTCAAGACATCTTTGAACCCGGCTGGAGGCTGTTTCAGTGGGGGTTTATCGTCATCCTGGAAATATGTCCCGTTTGCCCAGCCACCGCTGACGCGAATATACGCTGGCCCGATTGCCTTTGCGAGGTTGCGGAGTCGAAAGTTAGCGAGATCAATCGGCGGACGATACTGGAAGAGGTCCGCCGAAATCTGTGAACTCGGCTTCGACGAGACGACCTTCGCATCCTGACGTGCTTCTTCGTCAGTTGAGTAAGGCTTCCAGAAGCGCCCGCCGGTAACTTCCACCATTTCGACGTTGTAGGAGACGAAGCGCCGATCGACCGTCCCGACTTTCGGCATGTGTGCGGGAGCGACGCTGCTCGGAGGAACTTCTTGCGCGCGAGCGTGGCCTGTAAGCGCCAGAATAATGATGACGCACAGCATTCGGCACATTTGATCGGTCCCGGACGAGATATTAAATGCACTCAGTCTTTGCGGCAATCGATATAGCAAGAGCAATCTGCCCTCTCCGCAAAAGAGCTATTCTAAACGGTAATTCGGTGCTTCGCGCGTGATGATGACGTCGTGAACGTGGCTTTCGCGCAATCCCGCCGACGTGATGCGGATGAACCGCGAGTTTTCCTGCAGTTCGCGAAGATTGGTCACGCCGCAGTACCCCATGCCGCTGCGCAAGCCCCCGACGAGTTGTTCCACAAGCCCTGCGAGTGGCCCTTTATAGGGAACTTGTCCCTCGATGCCTTCCGGCACGGATTTTCCGCGCTCCGCGCCTTCCTGCGCGTAGCGGTCCGCGGAGCCCGCTTCCATCGCGCCCAGCGAACCCATGCCGCGATAGGATTTATAAGTGCGCCCTTGATAGAGAATCGTTTCGCCCGGAGCTTCCTCGGTTCCCGCGAAAAGCCCGCCGATCATCACGGCCGAAGCGCCCGCGGCAATAGCTTTGGTGATGTCGCCAGAAAATTTCACGCCGCCATCGGCAATCACGGGCACGCCCGTTCCGCGCGCCGCGCGCGAGGCATCGAGAATCGCTGTAATTTGCGGCACGCCCGCCCCGGTCACGACGCGCGTCGTGCAAATGGACCCTGGGCCGACGCCGACTTTGATCCCGTCGATGCCTAGAGCGATCAAATCGCGCGCGCCTTCTTCTGTCGCGACGTTTCCCGCGACCAGTTGCATCTCCGGCAGGCGTTTTTTAACTTCCTTGATCGCGTCCATCACGCGCTGCGAATGCCCGTGCGCCGTGTCAATTGCCAGCGCATCGGCGCCGCCCTTGGCCAATTCAATCGCGCGGTCGAGAAAATCCCCTGTCGCGCCGATCGCTGCTCCCACGCGCAGGCGCCCGTGTTCATCTTTCGCGGCATTCGGATACTCAAGTTTCTTCTGGATGTCCTTTACGGTGATCAATCCCTTGAGATTGAAATCCTTGTCTACGACGAGCAGTTTTTCGATGCGATGCCTTTGCAAGAGGCGTTCCGCTTCTTCAAGCGTCGTGCCCACCGGCACGGTGACCAGATGCTCTTTTGTCATCACCCGGTCGACCGGCTGGTCCAAATTGCGCTCAAACCGCAGGTCACGGTTCGTCAATATGCCCACAAGTTTCGTGCCTCGCGTCACCGGCAGCCCGGACACCTTGTACTTGTTCATGATGTCCAGCGCATGGCGCAGCGAAAGTTCTGGTGCGATTGTGACCGGATCCACGATCATTCCGCTTTCCGAGCGTTTCACGCGGTCGATCTCTTCCGCTTGCCGGTCAATCGTCATATTTCGGTGCACGAAGCCGAATCCGCCCTGGCGCGCCAGTGCAATCGCCAGGCGCGATTCGGTCACGGTGTCCATTGCCGCGGCGACAATGGGAATATTCAGCGCGAGCTTCCGCGAGAGGCACGTTCGCGTATCCGTCGCTGTCGGCAGTACCGACGATTTTCCTGGCTTCAGCAGAACGTCATCAAACGTCAGTCCTTCGGAGATACGGCCATCAAAATTCATTCGATCAATCCTCGGTTCTTATTTTTGCGGAGTGAATTTTCAGCCCCAAAAACGCCAAAGCCCAGCTAGGTTCGCTGGGCTTGAATGCAACTGGATTTTGAGAAAAACACTTCATCGTGAATGGACCATTGTAAGCGCCGGACCACCTGAGGTCAAGTTCATAGCCCCGGTCACCGGTGGGTCAGTTTGAGTTTTCTCGTTCGTGACACAAGAAGTCAAAATTCAAACTGCCCCACGGCCCCCTCGGCCCGCTTGCGCATGCATCTTCCGTGACGTAAGGTAGATTTGCATGCGCGAATTCGAGCCGCCGTTCCTCCTGAGAAATCCTCACTGCATGACGATTGCGGCCGCTTTTTGGCCCCGGCGCATGCATTTTCTCGGACTCGCAACGCCGCGTTTTTTCGAGACCGAGCCCGGGACGCGCGTGCGTGCCGACTGCCACTGGCAGCGCGATCCCGAGCAGCATCCGACGCTCGTCCTCTTGCATGGCCTCGAAGGTTCCAGCGATTCCGGCTACATGCTGGGAACGGCCGACAAGGCTTTCGGCGCGGGCTTCAACGTCTTGCGCCTCAATCAGCGGAATTGCGGCGGCACCGAGGATCTAACGCCCACGCTTTACAATTCCGGCCTCAGTTGCGACGTCCGCGCCGTTGTGCAGAGACTGATCGAAATGGACCGTCTGCCAGAAATTTTCGTCGCTGGATTTTCCATGGGCGGGAATCTTGTCCTGAAAATGGCCGGAGAATTTAGAACCACGGCGCCATCGCAACTGCGAGCTGTTGCCGGCGTCTGTCCGTCATGCGACCTTGGCGTATGCGCCGACGCCATCGGCGCGCCGCGAAATCGCCTCTATGAGCGCCATTTCGTTCGCCGTTTGAAACGCCGCATGCGCTGGAAATCCGAACTCTTTCCCTGTATGTACCCATTGAATGGATTGGACAAGGTTCGCACTGTCCGTCAGTTTGACAATGAAATCACTGCGAAATTCTGTGGCTTTCGCGATGCCGACGATTACTACGCGCGGTCTAGCGCTTTGCAATTTCTGCCCGAAGTCCGCATGCCAACCCTTTTGGTCGCCGCCCAGGACGATCCGCTGATTCCGTTCCGCTCTTTCGAAGAAGGCGCCTGGCACGATAACCAGCTTATCGAGCTGGAAAGCCCTCCGCATGGCGGGCATTGCGGATTCATCTCGCGTTGGCGCGGCGCAGAGAGATTTTGGGCCGAAGCGCGCATCGTGGAATTCTGCCGCCAGCATTCGCAGCTCGTGCCCCTATAGAGTTTGGCCGACCCCAATAAAAATGCGAGAGCATCGCCGCGCTTTGCTGCAGGCTCGCACCTAAGGATTCTTTCCGCCGGGAAGATAAGAGATGTTCAGCGGCTGCTGGAGCGCAAAATCGATCTTCGTTTCCGGCGAAATATGCACCTGTTTCACCTTGCTGGCGGCCTGAACGGCGCCTCCTCCTCCAGCGCCAATCGCGCCGCCAATTGCCGCTCCTTTTCCGCCGCCGGCGATGGCTCCGATGAGCGCACCTAACGCAGCTCCGCCGCCGACCTTCTCGGCTGTGTTTTTCCCGCGCGAGGCGCCCTCATCGGTATACGTGTCCGAAACGAGCGGGTACTCCTTGCCTTGAAACTCGAGCCGCACAAGCTGGAGCTGGACCACGCTCCTGCCTTTAAATTTGCCTGCATCTGACGCGGCCACCATTCGTAGATAGACATTTGCTCCCGCCGGAACTACAACTCTTCCGTTGGAGGTCAGGGGTGTGGCGAGCGAAGCCTGAAATTCATCGCCCGGGCTGTTCTTTCCTGCGTCGATCGAGTCGATGGTTTGTATTTGAATTGTCGTTCCCGCGGCAAACTGAGCGGTTATCGGTTGCGGTGGAGGAGGAGTTTGCGCGGGTGCCGGTGTCTGGGCCGCAGGAGCGTTCGCGCGCGCTACGGGAAGTGCGCTCGCATCTGGCTCCTTCGCTGGAGCTAAAGCAGGCTGGGATGGCGCGCTCCTTGTGTGGTGCGCGGCTCTCGTGCGGTGCTCCTTCCGTGGATGAGCCTCACGCCTCGACGCTTTTTTCTCCTCTGCGGGCCGTGGTGGCGCGGGTGCGACGGGAGCCGGGGTCACTTGCGCACTCTCCGCCGGAGCTTGAACGTTCATCTGGTCCTCTACTTTCGTAACTCCCGGCGTGCTCGCTGCGATTTTGTAGGCTTCATAGCGCGCGCCATTATTTGGCACAGTGCCGGAAAGCGTCGCAACGCCATCCTTCACGGCGACTTCAAGATTTGTGTCCTTTGTCTGCGGATCGGAGAACAACTGCGCCTTGATGTTCGTAGTCAACTGAGCGTCGCCAGGTTGCTTCGCACAACCAATGGCTATTGCGGCTATCGCCATGGAAATCAAAAGCACGCTCGTCAGTCTTTGCATCGTGACCTTCCTCCGTTTTGCATCCAATAAGGCAAATTGTATCACTGTATTACAGGCCGTCGCCTTGGCTTGCCCAACAAACTTAGGATGCAAAGTTCTCTTGCAGAGGTGCATTTCTTTCGGGAGCCGTGCAACTTTTTATCAGCAACAGTGTTGAATCTACATGAGGGGAGTGTCGGAGTGATGGACTCCTTCTCGATCGAAGCCGTTTTTCTTTGTCCGTTCTGGGGTGGAACAGGAGAAGGGAATGCGAATCTCAAGGAATATCGTAGCGATTGTCTCGTCGTTTTTACTGGCGGTAGTCAGCGGATGCTCGGGAAACATGTCGAATTCCCAGTCAAACATACCGCAAATGGGCACTGTCTTCTCCGAGGGAACCGACGCGCCGCCGACTTTGCCCAGCGTAGTTTCGTTTCAGGTGTTGGTTACTGGTGTCACGGTCAACAACTCTGGCGGCTCAATTCCTGTTTTACAGAATCCCACGCAGATCGATTTTGCCAAGCTCAGCGGCTTGCATGATCTTTTGGACTTGCAAAGCGTCCCGAATGGGAACTACGACAGTGTGACCATCAGCGGCTCTTCCGCCGTGATCGGTTATCTCGACACCAGCGTCAGTCCGCCCGTTTTGAATACGATTACCGCCACGCCGGGAACTTTTTCCGTCACGGTTCCGCTGGCTAAAACGCTTGTTGTCGATCCCAACGATCTCGTCGGCATTCTCATGGATCTCGATCTGGCCCAGACCATCGTAGTTCAAAACGGGCAGGTCACCGGTGCAATCACGCCCACTTTTGATGTTCGCGGGCTCACTGCCGACGACTCTGAGGCCGAAATTGACTGCTTCCGCGGTGGTGTTACTTCGATTGATACCAGTTCTTCGTCCTTCGCCATTCAGGGCGAACGCGGTCGCGACTGGACGGTGATGACCAACGCGAACACAATGTGGGACGGAAACGCATCATTTTCAGCACTCACCACGAATTCGATTGTCGAAATTTCCGGAAAGCTCGATCCGGTTTCCCATGATATTGATGCGGACGAAGTCACGATCCTCTCTCAGGATCACTTCTTTCTGGGAGGTTTGGCAACGGCCGTAATTCCGCCCACGCCGAGTCCAGCCACACAGTTGCAAATGTACGTGCGAACCGAGCTGCCAAACATTTCCAGCGTCGCGCCAATCGGTGCGATCGACAGTCTCACGCTGAACGGTTCCGAGAAATACTTCATTGGCGACTTCCACAGCCCGCTTACTGCGCTTCTTTTCAACAACACGACGCTGGGTCCGGGACAGCGCCTTGGAATCGGAGGCGCGCTCACCGGCTCGGGCAATTCGCAGACGCTCACCGTGCATCGTGTCACCCTGGAACGCCAGGGACAGGAAGGCACGTGGGTAATGGGAAGCACGCAAATTCTCAGCGGGAATACCGGAACGTTCCAGATAAACGACAATTACCTCGCGGGTGTTCTATTGCCCGCCCCGCTGACAATTGTTAGCACGCAGTTTACAAACTACGTCAATCTGAGCGGCCTTTCGGCGCTCAGCGGCCAGGGGCCGTTCGACCTCCGCGTTGTTGGATTCATTCTTGTGAACCAGCAGACGAATCAGGCGGAAATGGTCGCGCGTTCCGTGGAGCTCTTGACGAGCTTCTAAAGTTGGCCGTCACCGGGCAGTTGAATTGATCGTTCGATGTTCGCGCTCCACCGGATGACTCATTCGGTGGAGCGGTTTTTTTATCGGCGTGGCTTCGCGCAGCTAAGACTTCGCTGGCGCCGCAGCGATCTCTTTCTTCACTGAGTGATTATGCTCGAAGCCTGCGCGCAAAGTCGAGAGAGGGATTGCCGTCCTGCTACTTAGAAGGATGGCGGACGGGATTTGCTGATGGCAGGGCTGAACGCCTTGCCATTTGCTTCAGCTATTGCTCGGGTTCCGCGCGCGTGGCAAGAATTTCGTGGCCGCTCACTTGCACTTCGATCGCATAGGGCGGGCGCATTCCCGTACCTGTCAGGATTGCTCCGCGCACTAAGCCATTCGGCCCGTTCGCGTAGCGCGACAGATCGTAAACTGTGTGCGAACACGGGTCGGTTAGCAAAGGCGTCGACGACCGAACTCCATATTCGTTGCGCAGCTTCGCAAGGTCCGTGACATATTGCAACGTACACGATCCGTAGGGCTCTTGCAGTGAGAATGCCCAGAAGTTGTTTCCCGTCAAATGCACTATCATCGCTGGAATTGTGCCTCCGGTTCCCATGCGATAGAGGAATGGTTTCGCTGCCCATGGCTGCGCCAACTCCTCGATGGTGGCCACGCGGCCGGGAGCGACAGGCTCAGCCTCGTCTGATGCGGCATGCAAAGGCTGTGCTAGGGTCCCTCCTGTTTGGTCGGGAGCCACGGAGTGCGCCGCTCGAGCGAATCCGCGCGCGAAAAAAAACATGGCGATCACAACAACGAGAATCGCGCCTCCCCCGCAGGCCCACAAATACGCTGGTATGGGATTGGAACCTCTCTTGGTTTGTCGGCTTCCACCTGGCGTATCGGATGGAGCCGGCAGCTTGCTGGAGCCTTCTGCTTTAGGTGCGGCCGAAGTCTTGTGTTGCGGCACACCCGGGATTTGAGGTTGCGCCGCCTGGAATCGATTTGGTTTCTTGGTTTCCTCGGGCATTAGCGGAACTCGCGGAGCTCAAAATCCAGATTGCGCCGCGTGGCTGGCAAAATCAAGGCGCCCGGCACGAGAAAGTAAACGCCCGGCTCATGCCGAAGTCAGGTCGAGCGTTTCACCTCAAGCGAGTGATGCCGGATGTAGTTATGCAGATTCGAGAGGCACAGCAGAAGCTCCAGAATTCTCTCGTTATTTCGCGCCTCGCTTCCCGATTCGCCGCCGGCGAGAGCCTGAACCTTATGGGGTGCGTCGGAGAGCAACCACTCAAGCATGGCTTCGTCAATCGGTTCTGCGCCGAGGCATTTTGCGCGGACGGCATCTGTCTGCGCAATTACCATGTCCGCAAAATGGTCGAGGCAGAGTGTTTCTCTGGCGAGAGCTTTGGGAACCTCGCGGCCGCAGCCTTCGATGTGGCAATGGCGATCCACAGGTCTCCTTCCCGGGACTGGGCTCGAGCGAAGAAACCGTTAACGCCGGGGATAATATCCCCACTTGGAGGCCATGGCGTAGAAAAGTTTGGGTTGCATGCGGCGAATCAAATACTGTGGCAACATGTCATCCCAAAAAACAAATCGGCCGGCAGGAGGCAACCGGCCGATTCGCAGTCAACGACAGGGGGTTCAGTGAGACTCGATATGAATTGTTCCCGAGCTCGTGCGTAGTTCTACAACCGGGCCGCCCGATCCAACTTTTCCGTGCAATTCACGCGGACTGATATTTCCTTGCACTGTGATTGGGAAGCTGGAATTGATGCTGCCGGAGCTTGTGTGCGCATAAAGCTCAAATGAACTCTGCTGCGGCAACGCAACGGTCAAATCGCCCGAGCCAGTGTGCAGATTCCAGCCGCTCGTCGGCGTGCCTTGCGCCTTGATGTCACCGCTTCCTGTGCCAACGCGCACGCCGCCTTTGACGCCATTGATCTCCACGCCGCCAGAGCCGGTGGAAACCTCGACATCGCCGGAGCCCGTCTGCGACAGCACAACTTCGCCGGAGCCCGTCGAAACCGTCATGCCGCCGGAAACACCGTCGGCGCGAATATTGCCGCTTCCGGTTCCGGCGCGCAGATTTCCTTGCACGCCCGTGAGAGTGATTTCGCCTGAGCCCGTGCGCGCGGAAACGTCACTGCCGATGCTCGAAATTTTCAGGTCGCCTGAGCCGGAGGTCGACTCAACTGGGCCGGAGACTCCCTGGATCGTTTCATTGCCGGAGCCGCTTGCGGAATGAACATGCGTTTGCGCCGGTGTCACGATGTCATAGCTAATCGAAATATTCCGCATCAAATCGCGGTCTTCCACGTGGCCGATCGTAATCGAGTTTCCGTTCTGTTCGATGGGGGGATGCTGTTCGATGTATTGCACGCGCGAAGATGCATCCTTGCCGTCCCAGTTCCAACCTTCGTTGGCGTGAATTCTGGCGTGAATTTGGACCTGTCCGGAGGCGCCTGGGCGAATCGTGATGTTTCCGGAACCGGTGGCCACGTCGAGATCCACTGGCCCGTTGACCGTCAGCGTCTTGTCGAAATGGCCGTCTACGGCGGCCGGTGCCGGGGCAGCGGCGAAAGCCGCCAATAACGCGAGTGCGAATCCGACGCTCGCGATGCGCAAATTCTTCAGCATGAAAATCCACCTCGTTCGCAAGATTTGTTCTTATTCAAAGTACGCAACCACGCTGCTAAATGTTCAGACGCGCGCGGCGCGGAAGTGTGAGCAAGAAAAATTTCAGTGCGGCTGCTGCCAACGCGTTTCGGAAAATCCTCCCGCTCAACGCGGCGACGAAAGCTAGTGATGCGTGCCCCCTCGACTTCGCTCGCCGCGGCGAGCAGGCTCAGGGCGAACAAGTGACGCGCGGCGCGCAGGACGCGTCCCAGATGTTCGGCCGCTTCGCCACGAAGCCCCGCGCGCGGGCCCTCGACTTTGTCGACAAAGAAGCGGCGCCTCAAGGAGCGCTCCTCGAAGCAGGCCACTCGAGGGGTCCTCAGACTTGAGGTGCCTATGGGCTTTTTTCGGCCGTTATTTCTAATCGCTGAATTCCGCAAAAAACCGAAAGAATCAGCGATTAGAACGACCTCCCGTTGTTTGTTTTCTGTCAGTTGCATCGAGTTCTAATTATCCATATTTCCGCGATTAGAATCTCCTAAAGCGTATAAAAAGCGAAAGGCCGCGTCGCCGCGGCCCGCCTTGTCTCCTTACTCCCGAGTTCTCCGCAAGCCGCCAATGCGGCTTGCGGGTACATACTTATCATGTAGTAATGCCGTTGTCAAGAAATAAATCAAAGCGGCGCGGAAAAAGCAAGGCGGTCGTGAGATGACTCGCTATGGGAGTCCGGGGGGGCGTGGAGAATTAGCCGGGCATTGGCCGCCGCGGGCTAGTTAACCGGATCGTGGATGCGACTTCGAGGATTTTCATACACTCGCGACAGGGGCGCGCAAGAGGGGCGGGAGGAGAGGGAATTATGTGGCTGCGCGGTGGTGTCGTCGCGTGGTGACGAGAACACAGAACCGGCGACCGAAGTCTATATTTTCGGGGCTAGAGTTCTTATATATATCCATAGTACTTGACATCAGAATAATGGAGGGGTAGGTTGCGGGGAGGCTAGGGAGCAGCACGGCGACAGCTGAGATGACAAGCGCGTCAGCATTCGCGATCAGAAAATCAGTTGCGCTTTTCCTGTGGGTGAGCGTTCTTGCTTTGATCTAATGGAATGGACCCATCCCTGTTTTTGCGGGAAGCGATAAGCTTCGCGCAGTCTTGGGAGGGACTTCCATGAAGATAGCCACGATAGGTCTGGATGTTGCCAAGAATGTTTTTCAGGTTCACGGTGCGGATGCAGAAGGTCGTGCGGTTTTGCGGAAGCGCCTCCGCCGGAATCAGGTGACGGAGTTCTTTGCAAACTTGCCGCCGTGCCTGGTCGGTCTGGAAGCGTGCTGCGGGTCTCATTATTGGTTTCGGGTCCTCAGCCGAACGGGTCACACCGTGCGGCTCATCGCTCCGCAGTTCGTCAAGCCGTATGTGAAGTCCAACAAGAACGATGCCAATGATGCGGAAGCCATCTGCGAAGCGGTGAGCCGTCCACAGATGCGCTTCGTGCCCGCAAAATCTATCGAACAGCAAGACATTCAATCACTGCATCGCGTGCGAAGCCGCCTGGTGAGTTCGCGCACACGACTGGCCAGTCAGGTGCGCGGTCTGCTGGCGGAGTACGGGATCGTCCTACCCCGGTTTATTAGCCAACTTCGCCGTGGCCTGCCACTGATCCTGGAGGATGCCGAGAACGAACTGACAGATTTCAGCCGACGGTTATTTGCCTCGCTCTATGAAGAACTCGTTCAGCTCGACGATAAGATCAAAGCCCTCGACGAACAGGTGCAGGCCATCTACCGTGCCAGCGAGACTTGCCAGCGGGTTGCTGCTGTGGAAGGAATCGGGCCACTGATTGCGACGGCCCTGGTTGCGGCCATAAGCGACGGAAAGAGCTTTACGAACGGGCGACAGTTTGCCGCTTGGCTGGGGTTGGTTCCCAGGCAGCACTCCACAGGAGGAAAGGCGCGCCTGTTCGGAATCAGCAAGCGAGGTGATCCCTATCTGCGAACGCTTTTGATCCACGGGGCACGCTCGGTGGTGTATCGTGCGAGTCGTAAAACCGACACGCGCAACCGCTGGATCGCGGACAAGCAGCGGAGGTTAGGCACGTCGAAAGCTTGCGTGGCGCTGGCGAACAAGAACGCCCGCATCGTGTGGTCGCTGATCGCGCGTGGAGAATCGTACCGACGCGCGGCGTAAGACAAGAAGAAACTCGGATAAGAAAAAAAAATCCTGAGAGATGCTTGAGCTGCTGAAGATGGCGCAACTGGTGGAGACCAGCTTCTTCAAAACCTGGCGGGGGCAGGGCCATAACGGGCCGCTGATCTGATTAGGAGAAGAAGCGCAGGTTCCATCTGGGCCCAGGGAGCGATCTGCTCCAGAAGTCCGAGGCCGGATATATGCACGCGTCTCAATCCAAAGCGCCAGACTTCAAACGCTCTTGCAAACGGGATGGGTCCATATATGCCTCAATATTGCTTACTCCTGCAGAGTCGAAAATTAAAACAGGAGTTGGTTGCCCCTCCAGAGTTGGTACCCGAAGTAGGCACCAGGATTGATGCGTTAGAGGGCGTTGCGCTCAATGGATCGAAAATTCGGCGGTCATTTACAGGACAAGGCAAGGAAGGCTACATGTGTGTTTCAGGCAGCACAACGTTCGTGATTTATTGCGCAGAGGGAGACCCGATGCACGCGCTGGGTAGAGGTTTGAGATTTCATGTGACGGCGGTAGGATGGGGCTTCCTTGCCCTGATTTCGTCGGCACAAACTCTCTCCCCTGGCGAAGTGAGCATACGAAGCTGGCCGTACAGCCCGCCTCTTCCACAGCTGCGGGTGCGAACAAATGAAGTCCAGGCCGGCGTGGTTGTTCGAGACAGCAAAGGGCAAGTGGTCAGTGGCTTGACTCAGCGCGATTTTGCGATTTACGACGACGGGAAGCAGCAATTCCTTTCCAGCTTTTCCGTCGAGCATCGCCAGGTATTCGACGCTTCCGGAGCCGTAGCGCCGCCCGCATCCGCGCAGCCGAATGCGCAACCGTCCGCACCGGCGCGCCCTCGCTATGTCGCTCTGTACTTTGACGATCTGAACACCGAGTTCGGCGAAATGCGCCATGTGCAGCTTGCCGCTGAAAATTTTCTTCGCACCGGCATAGGCCCTGACGACAAAATTGCACTTTTTACCTCATCGGGACTGCAAACCGTGAGTTTCACGCCGAACGCTCCAGAAATCATCAGCGCCGTTGAGGAACTCAAGTTTCACGGGCGCGCCATCAAGAGCAGCGGCTGCCCGCGCATCACGCCCTACGACGCTTATGTCATTTCCACCGAACCGAATCCTCCGATTACTGATCTAGGCAACATAGTAGGCTCTCCCACCTACCAGGCGGTTCTCGGCGAGGCGATTAAGTGCAACTGCGTCGACACGGGCAATTTCGGTGACGGTGGCACGTGCGCGACCAATCAGAGGCAGGTCATTGTAGTGGAGTCGCAGCAGATATGGGACTCCGTTCGCCAAATGTCACAGGACACGTTGAATTCTCTGCAAGCTGCAGTTGATTGCTTGGCGGACCGGCCCGGGGAGCGTATCCTCGTCTTGGCTTCCTCGGGCTTTTTGGCTGGCACGCTGGAGGATAAGGTTGACTCGATCCTGAACGACGCTCTGCACGCAGACATTGTCATCAACTCGCTCGATGCGAAAGGCCTGCTCACTTACACGGAAACCGAAGACAGAAATGACGGGGCGTACCAGGCAGTGTACAGAGCACAGAGCTTTGGCCAGTCCATGATGACCCTCACAGCCGCGATGGTCGACTTTGCGGTAGGCACAGGAGGTCGCTTTTTCCACAACCGCAACGACCTGGCCGCTGGCTACTATGCTCTTGCCGCCGCCCCGGAAACCGAGTACCTGCTCGGCTTTGTCCCGGGGAAGGAAGAATTCAACGCGAAATTTCATAAGCTGAAAGTGACCGTCAGCGCGCCCGGAAAATTCACTGTCCAGGCTCGTCCCGGCTACTTCGCGCCGTCCAAGGAAGCCCAGGAACAGGCGAGCCAGCCGACGGCCGAAGAGCAGATTGACGCAGAGGTGCGCAGCTCGCAGCAGCACAGTGATTTTCCTATAACAGTCAGCGAAAAGCCCTCAACTGCTAATGGCGCTCGTAAGCTGAACGTGCAGACTCACGTCGATATTCAGAAGCTGCCCTTTGAACTACAGAATAATCGGCACGTCGACATGCTCACCTTCGTGGCCGCACTATTTGACGCGCAGGGAAAAATGATCGCAGGCAAGGAAGCGCAGATGGAGTTGGCGCTGAAGCCGGAGACCTTCGAGCGATTTGCGAAGAGCGGGATCGATGGCGGGATGTCGTTGGAAGCGCCGCCGGGAGCGTATCGTCTGCCCGTGGTGGTCGAGGAAGCGCTGCGCGGCGAGATGAGCGCCATGAGCCGGAACGTCCAAATCCAATAAGCGGCGGCTTGCGGGTGGGCGCTACGAATTGCGGCCGCAGCACTTCTTGTATTTCTTGCCGGAGCCGCAGGGACAGGGATCATTGCGGCCAATTTTCGCGCCGGTGCGGACTTGCTTGGGCGCTTCGGCTTTTTCTGAGCCGGTTTGAAGCTGCAATTCCTGCTGCGCGCGCCGCTGCCGGCGCTCGATTTGTTTGGCCTCTTCTTCTGGCCGCGCGGGCTGCATCAAGTAGAGGAAGCGCACGACTTCCGTATCGATGCGGTCCATCATGGCTTCGAAAAGCGTGAAGCCTTCTTTTTTGAATTCGACGAGCGGGTCCACCTGGCCATAGCCGCGCAGGCCGATGCCTTCCTTCAAGTGGTCGAGAGTGAGCAAGTGGTCTTTCCATTGCGCGTCAACGATATCGAGCGTGATATGGCGCTCGAGCCAGCGAATCATCTGCGGGCCGAATTGTTTCTCTTTTTCCTCGTAGCGCAATTTGGCTTTTTCGACCAGCGCGTCGAGGAGCTGGTCGTGATTCATGGCCATCGGATCAACGCCCTGCGCCTTCATATCGAGGCCGAATTGCTTGAGAATCTCGCCGGAGAGCTGAGTCAGATTCCACTGATCGGGGTGCTGCTCGCGCGGGCAATAGGTGTCTACCAAATCTGTCATCAAGGATTCGGTCAGCGCAAGAATGTCTTGTTTTTGGTCCTTGCCTTCCAGCACCGCGCGGCGAATGGAGTAAATCGTCTCGCGCTGCTTGTTCATCACGTCGTCGTATTCGAGCAGGTGTTTGCGCGCCTCGAAGTTCTGTGCTTCGACGGCTTTTTGTGCGTTTTCGATGCGCTTCGAGATCAGACGCGACTCGATGGGAATGCCTTCTTTCATTCCGAGCATGTACATGAACTTCTGGACGCGCTCGCCGCCGAAAATACGCAGCAGATCGTCTTCCAGCGAAAGGAAAAACCGCGATGAGCCGGGGTCGCCCTGTCGTCCCGCGCGGCCACGCAACTGGTTGTCAATGCGCCGCGCCTCGTGGCGCTCCGTCCCGAGAATGTGCAGACCGCCCAGAGCGACAACGTCGTCGTGCTCCGCTTTGCACTGGCCGGCGTACTGGTCATAAATCGGCTTCCATTGTTCGACTGGAACCTGGAAAATTTTGCCTTCCTGCTGGAAAAGAACCATGGGTACATTCCCCGCGCCGTTTCCGCTCGCGGCGGCTTCTTGCGATGTTTCGCTCAGAGCAGTTTCCGCTGTGGGATGCTCGTCGTTGCCATTTCCATTTCCAATCACGGACCCTGCGGGAGCGTAGGGGATCGCGAGCTTGTTTTTCAGGCAGTACTCGCGCGTCATGGCGTCGGGATTACCGCCAAGCAGGATGTCGGTTCCGCGGCCGGCCATGTTCGTGGAAACGGTCACTGCGCCTTTGCGTCCGGCTTGCGAGACGATTCTTCCTTCGCGCTCGTGCTGCTTGGCGTTCAGGACTTGATGCGGAATGCCTGCTTGCCGCAGCTCTTCTGCAATCTTCTCGGATTTTTCGATGGAGATGCTGCCGATCAGCACCGGCTGGCCGCTTTCGTGCAATTGCTTCACGCCGGCGGCGAATGTGCCGTCTTCCTGAATGATGCCATTCACGATAGCGTGGAGTTTTTCCGCTTCCGTGCGGTACACGACGTCGGGATTTTCGATGCGAATCAGCTCGCGGTTCGTAGGGATAACGACGACGTCGAGACCGTAAATCTTGCCGAACTCTTTTGCTTCCGTCTCCGCGGTTCCGGTCATGCCGGAAAGCTTTTTGTACATGCGAAAATAATTCTGGAACGTGACAGTGGCGAGCGTCTGATTTTCGCGCTCGATTTTCACACCTTCCTTCGCTTCGATGGCCTGGTGCAAGCCGTCGGACCAGCGGCGGCCAGGCATCTGCCGCCCGGTGAATTCATCGACGATGACGACTTCGCCTTCCTTCACCACGTAATCCACGTCGCGCGTGAAAAGCGAGTGCGCGCGCAGCCCTTGATACACGTGATGAATGGTCTCGAGGTTCTGCGGATCGTACATATTCGGCAGAGCCAGCAGCCGTTCGCACTTGGCCACCCCTTCTTCGGTCAGCGTCGCGGTCTTGTGCTTTTCGTCGAGCGTGTAGTCAATGTCCTTGATGAGTTTGGGAATGATTTTGTCTATCTTGTAATACTTGTCGGTCGATTCTTCGGCGGGGCCGGAAATGATCAGCGGTGTGCGCGCTTCGTCGATCAGGATGGAGTCCACTTCGTCGACGATGGCGAAATTGTGGCCACGCTGGACGCAATCGGCCAAATCGTACTTCATGTTGTCGCGCAGGTAATCGAAGCCGAATTCGTTGTTCGTGCCGTAGGTGATGTCCGCTGCGTATGCAGCGCGGCGCTGGACATCGTCGAGATCGTGGACGATCACGCCGACTGTGAGGCCGAGTGTCCTGTAAATCGGGCTCATCCATTCCGCGTCGCGTCGGGCCAGATAATCGTTCACGGTGACGATATGCACGCCGCGGCCGGTCAGCGCGTTCAGATATGCCGGCAGAGTCGCGACCAGCGTCTTGCCTTCGCCGGTTTTCATCTCCGCGATTTTGCCTTCGTTGAGGACCATGCCGCCGATCAGCTGCACGTCAAAGTGCCGCATGCCGAGCTTGCGGCGTCCGGCTTCGCGCGCCAGAGCAAAGGCGGGAACAAGAACTTCGGCCAGAGCTGCCTGCGCCTTGGCGCGATATTCCACATCGCGAACCTCGACGCCTTCCAGCTTCGAAGTAACCTTCAGTTTCAGCTCGGCAGTCTTCGCGCGGAAATCCTCGTCGGCGAGCTTCTCCATTTCGGGTTCGAGCGCGTTGATAGCGGCAACGAGCGGCTGAATCTTCTCGATGTCGCGCTCGTGCTTCGTCCCGACGAAGAACGCAATTATATTTTCTACAAACCGATCGGCATCCATGCTTTTCCGTTGGATGCTTGCCCTCTGGCAAGCGTCACAAAGCCCTCTTTGGGAGGTTCAGGGAGCAGCGAAGCTCGCGAGTGCTTCTTCATTCCGACGATGCCCTCAACGTCGCATGCACTCACATATTCCATTCTATCCTGTTCGGCGCGTTCGGCGCAAAGTGCGGCGCACTCGCGAGTTGCTCTGGCCGCACGGGCGTCCTATGATGAGATGCTTGCAAGTTGTGAGATTTCGGCACAGAAAGAGGCTCTGAATGGCTGGGAATCCGTTGACGGAAGGCGTGGTTTACGACGCGCTGCGAACGGCCGAAGACCCGGAACATCATCGCGGCATACTTTCGCTGAACCTTGTGCGCAGCCTCGTTGTGCGCGAAGGCGATATTTCGCTCGTTGTCTCCATGCTGCGCACCGAACCTGCGTATCGCGACGCGCTCGAACGCAATATTCGCGCAGCGATTGGCCGTCTGCAGGGCGTGCGCTCGTTTGATTTGAAATTCGATGCCGCTGGCCCGGGCGCGCGCCGCATGCCGGAAAAAGAGCCGATCCGCGGCGTGAAAAATCTGATCGCCGTGGCGAGCGGCAAAGGCGGCGTAGGCAAGACGACCGTCGCGGTGAATCTCGCCATCGCGCTGCAAAGGCTGGGTTCGAAGGTCGGCCTGCTCGACGCCGACGTATATGGCCCGAACGTTCCCGTGATGCTCGGGACGACCGAACAGCCGCACGCTCCCGCGGAAAACATCATCATTCCCGTCGAAGCCTATGGCGTGAAAATGATTTCCATGGGCCTGCTCAATCCCGGCGACCGCCCGCTGATTTGGCGCGGCCCGATGCTGCACGGCGTGATGCAACAATTCCTGCGCAGCGTGCAGTGGGGCGAGCTGGATTATCTGATTGTCGATTTGCCGCCGGGTACGGGCGACGTGCAGCTTTCGCTCGTACAGTCAGTGGTGCTTTCCGGCGCCGTGCTCGTCACCACGCCGTCCATCGTTGCGCTCGCCGACGTGCGCAAAGCCATCGAAATGTTCCGCCAGGTGAGTGTCGAAATTCTCGGCGTCGTCGAAAACATGAGCTATTTTTCCTGCCCGCATTGCAGCGAGCGCATCGACGTCTTCGGCCATGGCGAAGGCGAGCGCTTGGCGAAAATGTTCGGCGTGCCATTTCTCGGCGAGATTGAAATCGATCCGCAGATTCGCATCGGCGGCGACACAGGCAAGCCCGTCGCGGCCGAGGGACCGGATTCGCCCGGAGCGAAAAGCGTCTACGCGGTGGCGCGCAATGTCGCCGCGCGCGTCGACGGAATCAGTCGCGCCGCCAGCGCGCCCGTCGTGCAAATCCTCTGAGAGATCGACGAGGTTTCGAAGCCCGTCACGGAATGTCTTCTGAGCGCTTGCTTCGGATCGCGCGGCCGCCTTGTCAGCCTCCGGCGCGTATGTTACTTTCGCTGTTTATCGGTCGCCGGCGCAAAATGCCCATTGGAGAAGCGAATTGATACGCCGCTATCGCGGACGCACGCCGCAGATCGCCGCCTCTGCGTATATTGATGAATCCGCCGTAGTTATCGGCGACGTGCAGATCGGCGAACATTCCAGCGTGTGGCCCGGCGTGGTGATTCGCGGCGACGTGCACTACATCCGCATCGGCGCGCGCACGAATATTCAGGACGGCTCGGTGCTGCACGTGATGCGCGACCAGCATCCGCTCGTTTTGGGCGACAATGTCACGGTCGGCCACGGCGTTTTGTTGCACGGCTGCACGATTGAGTCGCGCTGCCTGATCGGCATGGGCTCGATCATTTTAAACGGCGCAAAAATCGGCGCAGGCTCGATGATCGCTGCCGGGACGCTTGTCACCGAAGGCGCAGTCGTGCCGCCGGGGAGCCTCTACATGGGCCATCCGGGGAAGTTGCGGCGCGCGCTGACCGCGGAGGATCAGGCGTCCATCGATAATTACGCGCAGCGGTACGTCGAGTATAAAGAAACGTATCGCGCTGAGGCAAAGAAGTGAGCGAAGCGTCAAGAACCGAAACAGAGCGTCGTAAATTCCGCGCCATCAAAGGCACGCGCGATATTTTGCCTCCTGACACCGCGCTGTGGAATTGGTTCGAGAAAACTGCGCGCAGCGTGATGGAGTCGTATAACTACGCCGAGATTCGCACGCCGATTTTCGAGGAGACGGAACTGTTTGCACGCTCGATTGGCGCGGAAACGGATGTGGTCAATAAGGAAATGTATATATTCCCTGTGCCGATGGATTTCGCGCTTGGGATGAACAAACATAATAACGCAGCGGAAAACGTTCAGAGTCTTTCTCCTTCGGAGCGAGCTCTGGAACAGTTCCAATATTCATTCGCTTTGCGGCCGGAGGCGACGGCGTCGGTGTGCCGGGCGTATATCGAGCATGGGATGCAGACACTGCCAGGCAACCAGAAGCTTTACTACGTGGGGCCGATGTTTCGACGGGAAAGGCCGCAGAAGGGGCGTTACCGGCAGTTCTATCAGATTGGCGCGGAAGTGCTGGGCACGTCGGACGCGCCGGCGATTGACGCGGAGTTGATCCAGATGCTGACGGATCTGCTCGAGCGTTGCCAGATCGAGAAGTACACGCTGCTGATTAATTCGATTGGATGCCCCGATACACCAGAACGAAAGGGCTGTCGGCCAAAATATGTGGAGCTGCTGCGCGCGGAATTGCGCGAGCCGAAAATTTTTAGCAAGCTTGGTGCGGACAGCCAGAGGCGCGTCGAGACGAATCCGCTGCGCGTGATGGATTCGAAGCTGTCCGAAGAGCAGCCCATCATTGAAAAGTTGCCGAAAATCTCCGAGCATCTTTGCGCCGACTGCCGCGCGCATTACGAAAAACTGAAGCACGAGCTCACGCTGCGCGAGGTAGATTTCACGGAAGCGCCGCGCCTCGTGCGCGGCCTCGACTATTACATGCGCACGACGTTTGAAATCACGAGCCCGATTCTCGGCGCGCAAAATGCGCTCTGCGGCGGCGGCCGCTACGACGGGCTGGTGGAAATGCTCGGTGGGCCGAAAGGAATCAAGGGCATCGGCTTCGCGCTCGGCGAAGATCGCTTTATCGAGGCGATTGTTGACGCCAAGAAAATTCACGCCACGCGGCCTTTGGATATTTTCATCGCGTGGATGGGGGACAAAGCCTATCCGACGGCAGTACGGCTCGCGCATGTGCTGCGCGGCGAAAAGCACACCGTGGAACTGCCGCCCGAAGAAATGAAATTCCGCAAGGCGCTCGAACGCGCGGATAAACTCGGCGCGCGCTTCGTCCTGATTTTGGGCGAAGACGAAATCAAGTCGGATACAGTTACCATCAAGCAGCTTTCCGACGGCAAGCAGGAGAAAATCTCGGAGGACGCGCTTGTGGATTATTTCCGGCCGAAGTGAAATGAATGTTTCATTTGTGGAGTTCGCGCAGGAGACCAAACTACGAAACACGGGAGATGAGAATTGTTCGATTCACTGGGTGACCTGAAACGAACGGGATATTGCGGCGATCTGCGCGTGGCCGACGCGGGCCGCAACGTGATTTTGATGGGCTGGGTGCACCGGCGCCGCGACCTCGGCCAATTGATTTTCCTCGATCTGCGCGACCGCGCGGGAATTTGCCAGGTGGTGTGCAATCGCGACAAATATCCCGAGGCGCATACGAAGGCGGACGAGGTGCGCCCCGAATATGTGGTCGCTGTCGAAGGCCGCGTGAATCGGCGGGAGAAGCCGAATCCGGAGATTGCCACGGGCGACGTGGAAGTGCTGGCCACGCGCGTCTGCATTTTGAACAACGCCAAGACGCCGCCATTTCAAATCGAAGACGAAACGACCGCCAGCGAAGAAACGCGCCTGCGCTATCGCTATATCGACTTGCGCCGCCGCAAGCCGCACAGAAATATCGCGCTGCGCCATCGCATTGTGTTTGAAATTCGCAAGGCGCTTGACGAGCTTGGCTTCTATGAAATCGAGACGCCGATGCTCACGCGTTCGACTCCCGAAGGCGCGCGCGATTATCTGGTGCCGAGCCGCGTGCATCACGGCCAGTTCTATGCGTTGCCTCAGTCGCCGCAAATCTTCAAGCAGATTTTGATGATCAGCGGCATGGACCGCTATTTTCAGATCGTGCGCTGCTTCCGCGACGAGGACTTGCGCGCCGACCGCCAGCCGGAATTCACGCAACTCGATTTGGAGATGTCGTTTCCGCGCCAGCAGGACATTTTCGAGGTCATCGAGCGCGTGATGGAACGCGCCATGAGCGTGATTGGCGTGACTGTGCGGCGGCCATTTCGCCACATGCAATACAAGGACGCGCTCAAGCGCTACGGCTCGGACAAGCCCGATTTGCGCTTCGGTATGGAATTGCAAAACGTCACGAGATTTTTCGAGCCTGCGCGCGCCACGTTCGGCATCGAAGGGAACGTTTACGCGCTCGTTGCGCCGGGCGCGGCGGCGTGGTCGCGCAAGCAGCTTGACGATTTGACCGAGCAGGCGAAGTCCATCGGCGCGAAAGGCGTCTATACGATCAAAGTATCGCCCGAAGGCGTGAGTTCGTCGCTCGAGAAAACGCTCGGCGCGAACGCGCTCGTAGAGTTGGCGAAATCCGTTGGAGCGAAACGCAACGACATGATTTTCGCCATTGCGGCGAAAGAGCAGACGCCCGGAAGCGATGCCGCCGCAACCGTCGCCGGCCAAATGCGCCTGCGGCTCGGCGAGCAATTGAATTTAATCAGCAAAGACCGCTGGGAATTCTTGTGGGTCACGGGCTTTCCGCTTTTCGAGTGGAGCGAAACCGACAAGCGCTGGGTGAGCGCGCAGCATCCGTTCACGGGAATCATCGAGGAAGACTTGGACAAGCTCGAAGACGAAGCGAAGCGCGGAGAAGTTCGGTCGAAGGGTTATGACCTTGTGCTCAATGGCGTCGAGCTTGGCTCAGGCAGCATCCGAATTCACCGGCAGGACGTGCAGGCGCGCGTCTTCAAGGCACTCGGCCTTTCCGACGAAACCGCGCGGCGGCGCTTTGGATTTTTCCTCGACGCACTCACTTATGGCACGCCTCCGCACGGCGGGATCGCGCTTGGAATCGACCGCGTCGCTGCGCTTCTCGCAGGCGAAAGATCGTTGCGGGAAATCATCGCGTTCCCGAAAACCACCGCCGCGCAGGATCTCATGGCCGAATCGCCAAGCGAAGTGGAAGAGGAGCAACTGGATCAGTTGGGAATCATGCTGAAGCCAAAAGAAAAGCCGACCGCGAGCGGAGCATGAACATGGTGGGCCTTAGCTTTCCAAACCCCCTGCGTTACGCCAAGGCAGTTACTTTGTGTGCCGCTTTGCTCTCGATGCTTTACGTAGCGTTCAAAAAGTACTCGTACGACCGGGTTATTCTGTTTGAGGCAATCGGCGTAAGTATTGTTGCAGTCGGATTCGCCGTCTGCGTTATGACGGGATTCGCCGAATCATCCATTTGGATATTAGCTGTATGTGGAATTGCTGCGGTGTTTTGCGGATTTCTTGCGGTGTGTGTTGGTGTCGCGAACTGGACGCGTCGCAGACGCTTGCGTTCACACGGGAAATGATGTCGCGGATACGGATACTTCCGGAAAATGTCGCGAACAAGATCGCCGCAGGCGAAGTCGTCGAGCGGCCCGCGTCTGTTGTGAAGGAGCTGCTTGAAAATTCGCTCGACGCCGGCGCGAAATCGGTTCGCGTCGAAGTGGAGTCCGGCGGGAAGCGCCTGATTCGCATCACCGACGATGGCTCGGGAATGCTGCACGACGACGCGCTGCTGGCGTTCGAGCGCCACGCGACATCGAAGCTGCGCACCGCGGACGATCTGCTCTCGATTGCGACGCTTGGTTTTCGTGGCGAAGCTCTGCCATCGATTGCCGCGGTTTCGCGTCTGACGCTCGAGACGCGCGCCGCGGAAGAAGAGCAGGGAACGCGCATCGAATTCGCGGGCGGCAAGCTCATCGGTGTGAAGCCTGCGGGCGCCCCGGCAGGAACGGCCATCAGCGTCAGCGATTTGTTTTATTGCGTCCCCGCGCGGCGAAAATTTCTGAAATCTGAAACCACGGAGCTCGGCCACATCGCATCGCTCGTCACGCACTACGCTCTCGCGCATGCGGATAAACATTTTCTGCTGAAGACGCCGACGCAAGAGATTCTCAACGCTACGCCCGTCGCGACGATGGCCGAGCGTGTCTATCAAGTCTTCGGACGCCAGGCTGCGGCCGAGCTTGTCGAAATGCAGCCGTCGGAGACGCCAATTCGCGCGGCGATCACCGAGCCGGAGATGGAGCCGGGCGAAGAAGCCTCGCGCATTCGCGTTTCGGGTTTCGTGTCGCGGCCGGAAGTTCAGCGCACGAATCGCAACGGCATTTATATTTTTGTGAATCGCCGGTTGATTCGTGACCGTCTGGTGCTGCACGCGATCGGCGAAGCATATCGCAACATTCTTCCCTCAAGCGCATTCGCCGCCGTGCTGCTTTTCATCGATTTGCCTTGCCAGGAAGTCGACGTCAACGTGCATCCGGCGAAAGTTGAAGTGCGCTTTCGGCATTCGCAGGTGGTGCACGATTTCGTGCGTGATTCAATTCGTCTAGCGCTTGCGAACGCGCGGCCGGTGCCGAAGTTTCCGACCGGCGCGGTCGAGGCGGCATCCATGGCGGCTGCGGCGGGAGCATCGGCGCCAGCGAGCAGCGCCCCGGATTTTTCGCCGAGCGTTACGCCAGGCGCTCGTGCCGCTGCGGCATCGCAAACTGGAGCTTTCCCCGGGCCGCCGCGCGCCATCATTCCGACGGAAGTTATTTCCGGGGGCGCCGCGTCCGAAGATTTCGAATTGACTGGCGCGCCGGTTCCTCCGCTGCCGCAGAAACTCGATTTCGATGCAATCGGCACAATCCCTTTGCCGGCGGGCGCGCCTTCCGATGGCGATGCCTGCCAGCAGCCTGTCGCATACGAATCGCAATCGGGTGCCGCTCTGCCGGGGCCGCAAAATATCAACGATCTGAAGCCGCTCGGCCAAATCAGCGCGAGCTACATCGTTGCGGTGAACGGCGAGGGTTTGTGGATTGTTGATCAGCACGTCGCACATGAGCGCGTGCTCTTCGAAAAGCATCTCGCTGCGCGACGCGCGGGCGCCGTTGGCGGCCAGCGGTTGCTGATGCCCATTGTGGTGGAGCTCGCGCCGCATCAAATGGTGATCTTCGAGCAAATCGCAGACGAGTTGCGCGCCAATGGATTTGAAGCCGAGCTAATGGGGCCGCGCGCCGTGGCGATTTCGGCGGCTCCGGCGGGGATTGCCAGCGGCAATGCGGAAAAATTGCTGGCGGAGATTTTGGATGGCGTCGCGCGCGAAGCGCAATCGATCTCGCTCGAATCGTTGCAGGCGCGCATCGCGGCATCGACGGCGTGCCAGGCGGCAATCAAAGTGAACATGCCGCTCGACCAAACAAAGATGGAGTGGCTCCTCGCAGAGCTCGCGAAAACCGAGTATCCCATGAGCTGCCCGCACGGCCGGCCCGTTGTGCTGCGATACTCCGTGCGCGAAATCGAGCGTGCGTTCAAGCGAATCTGATGCGCAAATCGGTGATCGCGATCGATGGCCCGGTCGGTTCGGGGAAGAGCACGGCCGCGCGGCGCGTCGCGCAGCTGCTTAACTATGCGTACATCGATTCAGGCGCGATGTATCGCGCCGTGGCTTTGAAGGCGCTGCGCGCAAAGATGGCGATGGATGTGAAAGACGCGATGGTCGCTCTGGCGCGCGAGACGCGCATCGATTTGCGCGCGGGCTCACTTGAAAATGATGGCGCGCAGCGCGTCTTCCTCGACGGGGAAGATGTGACCGCAGCCATCCGAACGCCGGAAGTTTCGCAAGCGGCATCGAAGGTCGCTGTGATTGAAGGTGTCCGGCACGTGCTCGTCGCCGAGCAGCGACGCGCAGGCGCGAATGGCGGCGTGGTGATGGAAGGGCGTGACATCGCCAGCGTCGTATTCCCCGATGCGGATTTGAAAATCTTCCTCACGGCTTCCGACGCGGTTCGCGCTCGGCGCCGCTGGCTGGAGCATCAGCAAAAGGGCGACAAAATTGACCTGGCGCGCACACTCGAAGAAATTCGCGAGCGCGACCGTCGCGACGCCGAACGCGAGCATTCGCCGCTTGTCTGCGCGGAAGGCGCCGTGTTCGTGGACAGCACGGCAATGGAGCCGGAAGAAGTCGCCCGCCTGATCGCCATGTTGGCGCGCGATAAATGACGGAGAAATGTCCGTGACAGCCCGGTGCCGAGCTTCAGGCAAAATCGTTCGCGCAAATTCGCAAGGAAGTGAGATTGCGTCTGCTCGAATAACTGCAGATCAATCGTTCAACTTCAATTTGGGCTGGACATCGAAGCGAGAAACTCCGCGTTGCTCTTATTTTTGACGAGCCGGCCCAGCAGCAGTTCCATCGCTTCCACGGTCGAAAGCGGGCTCAGCACTTTGCGCAGCACCCACACGCGGTTCAACTCATCCGCAGGCAGCAGCAATTCATCCTTGCGCGTACCAGAGCGGTTGATGTCGATCGTCGGGAACACGCGCTTGTCCACCAGCCGTCGGTCGAGATTGATTTCCATGTTGCCTGTGCCTTTGAATTCTTCAAAGATGACGTCGTCCATGCGGCTGCCGGTGTCAATCAACGCGGTAGCGATGATGGTTAGCGATCCACCCTCTTCGATATTTCGCGCAGCGGCAAAAAACCGGCGCGGGCGCTGCAAAGCGTTGGCGTCAATACCGCCGGAAAGAACTTTGCCGGAGGGAGGCGTCACGGCGTTATAGGCGCGTCCGAGGCGCGTGAGCGAGTCCAGAAGCACCACGACATCGCGCTTGTGCTCGACCAAACGCTTGGCCTTCTCCAGGACCATTTCGGCGACTTGAATATGGCGCTGCGGCGGCTCGTCGAACGTCGAACTGATGACTTCGCCCTTCACCGTGCGCTGCATATCCGTCACTTCCTCCGGCCGCTCATCAATGAGCAGCACAATCAGCGCAATCTCCGGATGGTTCGTGGTGATCGAATTGGCAAGCGACTGCAGCATCATGGTTTTGCCGGTGCGCGGCGGCGCGACAATCAGTCCGCGCTGCCCCTTGCCGATGGGGCAGAGCATATCCAGCACGCGTCCGGTCAAGTTTTCCTTTGTCGTTTCCAGGCGAATGCGTTCCTGCGGATAAAGCGGCGTCAGGTTGTCGAAGAAAATCTTGTTGCGCGCCACTTCCGGATCTTCGAAATTCACGGCCTCGACTTTAATCAGCGCGAAGTAGCGCTCGCCGTCCTTCGGCGGGCGCACCTGTCCGGAGACCGTATCGCCCGTGCGCAGATCGAACTTGCGGATTTGCGATGGCGAGACGTAGATGTCGTCCGGCCCCGGCAGGTAGTTGTATTCCGGCGCGCGCAGGAAACCGAAGCCGTCGGGCAGGCATTCGAGGACGCCCTCGGAAAAAATCAGCCCGTTCTTTTCGGTCTGCGCGCGGAGGATCTGAAAGATCAGCTCCTGCTTGCGCATGCCGCCGGCGCCGGGAATATTCAGCTCCTTGGCGATCTTCGCCAGGTCTGTGATGTTGCGGTCTTTCAGTTCTGCAAGACTGATGCTCATAAAATTCTTTCCTTCAATGTGATTTATTGGATTTCCGACTTCTCATTCCTAGTTTTCGACCTGAGGTCCCTCCGATGCGGATGCATTCGGGATATTCCTCGGGCAGGTGATTGTTGCAACTGGCCGGTGACTTCCCCCTCCGGTCGGAACTTTTGTTCCAGTTTCGCGGGAAACTGAATGCCCAAAACTGCTTCAACGGACTGCGTTCATTTTCGCGGCAGAGGTACGAAGCGACTCTCTGTCCTGCAATTTGCCACTTTCTTAATTCGCGAACTCGCTGTCTTGCGATGCACCGGCGTCGAATTCCGCCGCCACCTCGGGAACCGGCGCAGGAGCGATCGTCGGCAGAGGCCGTTCGAGTGCCAGGCGCAAAACTTCGTCCATCGTCTCCACCAGTTTCACGGAGAGCTGCGCCTGAATTTCCGCGGGAACATCCGCGAGATCTTTTTCATTGTCGCGAGGCAGAATCACCGTCCGCAATCCCAGCCGGTGAGCGGCCATCAGTTTTTCTTTCACGCCGCCGATGGGCAGCACCTTGCCGCGCAGTGTGATTTCGCCGGTCATGGCCACGTCGCAGCGCACGGGAATGCGCGTCAGCGCGCTGACGATGGAAGTGCACAGTGTGATGCCTGCCGACGGGCCGTCCTTCGGGATCGCTCCTTCGGGGATATGCACGTGAATATCGAGATGGCGGTAAAAATCTTTCGGCAGGCCGAAGAAATGGCCGCGCGACCGGACATAGCTCATCGCCGCCTGCGCCGACTCTTGCATCACGTCTCCAAGCTTTCCCGTAAGCGTCAGCCGTCCTTTGCCTTGCATCAGTGTCGCTTCCGTGCTCAGCACCTGCCCGCCGACTTCCGTCCAAGCCAGGCCAACGGCCAGGCCGATTTCGTTTTTCTTCTCCGCCCAGATGTCGCGGTATTTCAGAATGCCCAGATAATCGGAGAGGTTCGCAGGCGTGATGTCCGCGCGCGCTGATTTTCCTTCAGCAACGAGTTTGCGCGCCACTTTGCGGCAAATATTGGCGATTTCGCGCTCCAGGTTGCGCACGCCCGCTTCATGCGTGTAATGGCGGATGATGTGCAGCAAGCCCTCGTCGGTAAAGCTGAGATTTTCCTCGGCAATGCCGTTGGCCTCTCGCTGCTTGGGAACCAGGAATCGCTTGGCGATCTGCAGTTTTTCCTGTTCCGTGTATCCCGGCAAGCGCAGGACTTCCATGCGGTCTTGCAGCGGCTGCGGAATCGTGTGCAGCACGTTTGCGGTGCACACGAACATCACCTTCGAGAGATCATATTCGACGTCCAGGTAATGGTCCGTGAATGCGTGATTCAATTCCGGGTCCAGCACTTCCATCAGCGCTGCGGATGGATCGCCGCGAAAATCCATGGACATCTTGTCCACTTCGTCGAGAACAAACACGGGATTGACGGTCCCCGCTTTGCGCATCATCTGGATAATCTGTCCGGGAAGAGCGCCGATATAGGTGCGGCGATGCCCGCGAATCTCTGCTTCGTCGCGCACGCCGCCAAGCGACACGCGCACGAATTTTCGCCCCGTCGCTTTGCCGATCGACATTGCCAGTGAAGTCTTGCCGACTCCCGGAGGGCCAACAAAGCACAGGATCGATCCTTTCGGATTCTTCACCAGTTGCCGTACCGCGAGGAATTCCAGGATGCGTTCCTTGATTTTCTCCAGCCCGAAATGATCTTCGTTCAGGATTTGCTCGGCGCGCTGGATGTCGCGAATTTCCTTCGAGCGTTTTTTCCACGGTACGGCCAGCATCCAATCGAGGTAGTTTCGCGAAACCGTCGATTCTGCAGACATCGGCGGCATCATTTCGAGACGCTTCATCTCCTGCATGGCCTTTTCCTGCACTTCCTTGGGCATGCCGGAGGTTTCGATCTTTTTCTTGAGCTGTTCGAGTTCGCCCGCTTCGCCGCGCCCCAGTTCCTTCTGAATGGCCTTGAGTTTTTCATTGAGGTAATACTCTTTTTGCGCGCGTTCCATCTGCCGCTTGACGCGCGTATTGATGCTGCGGTCGACGTTCAGTTTTTCGGTCTCCGCGTCGAGGATTTCCGCGATGCGATTCAGGCGCTCCAGCGGGTCAAAAATCTCGAGCAGTTCCTGCTTCTCTTCGATGGGGATCTGCAAATTGGCGGCGATGGCGTCGGCGAGCTTGGCCGGATCGTCTACGCGAACAGCGGCGATCATCGTGTCGTAGTTCAGCGACTGCGAAAGTTTCACGTACTGCTCGAAAAGGCCGGTCACGCGGCTGGCCGTCTGCTCCAGTTGCGGGCTGGGCTCCGCTTTCGACGGAATAATGCGAATCGAGGCGCGGAAAAAGCCTTCGTCATTCGTAATCTGCACGACTTTCGCGCGTTCCGCCCCTTCGACCAGCACTTTGATATTGCCATCGGGGAGCTTGACGCTCTGTACGATATTCGCGAGCGTTCCGACCTGATAGATTTCGTCCGGCCGCGGATCATCCACTGATGCATCGTGCTGCGTGGCCAGGAAAATCTTCTTTTCGCCCGCCAGCGCCTCTTCTAGAGCGCGCACAGAGGCTTCGCGTCCCACGATGAACGGGTTCATCATCTGCGGGAAAATCACCAGCTCCCGCACGGGCATCATGGGCACGCGTTTTACTTCGAGTTTTTCCCGGTTGAACATGGAACCTTCGATGTCTTTCGCCAAGACCTAACCCGCTTTCTCCAGCAAACTCCAATTGATCTCGCGGCTCTTCACCATTTCCGCCGTCACAATGAAGTCGCGCAGTTTCCGCTGAGAGGGCAAGTGGTACATCAGGTCGAGCATGAGATCTTCTAATATCATTCGCAGGCCGCGCGCGCCCACCTTGCGCTGCAGCGCCAGTTCCGCAACGGTTTCCAGCGCATCGTCCGTGAACTTCAGCCGGACGTTTTCAAACTCAAAGAGCTTCTGATATTGACGAAGCAGCGCGTTCTTCGGTTCCTGCAAAATGCGAATCAGCGCGGATTTGTCCAAATCCCCCAGCACGCCGACGACCGGCAGGCGCCCCACAAATTCGGGAATCAGCCCATACCGAATCAAATCGGTCGGCTGCGCCTGTTCGAGGACCTCGATATTGCGCCGCGAAGGAGTCGAGGGCTGCACGTCGGCATGGAACCCAAGCGATTTTTGTCCGATGCGGCGCTCGATGATTTTTTCCATCCCCACAAACGCGCCGCCGCAGATGAAAAGAATGTTCGTCGTATCCACGGCCGTGAATTCCTGATGCGGGTGCTTGCGTCCGCCCTGCGGAGGGACGTTCGCCGTAGTGCCTTCCAAAATCTTCAGCAGCGCCTGCTGTACGCCTTCTCCGGAAACATCGCGCGTGATGGAAGGGTTCTCGTCCTTCTTGGAAATCTTGTCGATCTCGTCGATGTATATGATGCCTTGCTGCGCCTTTTGCACGTCGCCGTCGGCGGCTTGGAGGAGTTTCAGAATAATGTTTTCCACGTCTTCGCCGACGTAGCCCGCTTCCGTCAGCGTCGTCGCATCCACAATCGCAAACGGAACATCCAGCATGCGCGACAATGTCTGCGCGAGAAGCGTCTTGCCCGTGCCCGTCGGACCGATGAGAAGAATATTGGACTTGGTCAGTTCGACGTCGCTTGGCTGGCGATTGAGGAAGATGCGCTTGTAATGGTTGTAGACGGCAACAGCGAGTTTCTTTTTCGTTTTTTCCTGGCCGATGACGTATCCGTCGAGAAATGTCTTGATTTCCGGCGGGCGTGGCAGACGTTTGTTTACCGGACCGGCTTGCTCGCGCTTTTCTTCTTCAAGAATCTGCTGGCAGACGCTGATACATTCGTTGCAAATATAGGATCGCGGAAATTCCGAAGGGGAGCTGATGAGCTTCTCCACCTGCTCCTGCGTTTTATGGCAGAAGGAACAGTGCAGGGCTTCGTCTGAGCTGAATCGCTTCACTGGGTTTTCTGCCTCCACTCAAATCTGCATATGCCAGAAATCTTAATCGCTATTCTACGGCGCGGAGACGCCGTCGTGCGATTTTTCTTCGGGTTAGCTACTAACCTTTTGGAACGGCTATCGAGCTTTGGAGATGATCTCGTCGACGATCCCGTATTCCTTCGCCTGTTCCGCGGACATGATGAAATCGCGTTCGACGTCTCGCTCGATCTTTTCCACGGACTGGCCCGTATGATGGGCGACGAGTTTGTTCAGGGAGTCGCGCGTCCGCAGAATCTCTTTTGCGTGGATATCAATATCCGTCGCCTGGCCCGACAGGCCGCTCAGCCACGGCTGATGAATCAGGATCCGCGCATTCGGCAGCGAATATCGCTTCTTGGGTGCTCCGGCCATCAGCAGCACCGCCGCAATCGATGCGGCCTGCCCTATGCAATACGTCACAACGTCGGGCCGCACAAATTGCATCGTGTCGTAAATGGCCATCCCCGCCGTGATCACGCCGCCGGGCGAATTGATGTAAATCGAAATGTCTTTTTCGGGATCCTCAGCGGCCAGGAAAAGCAATTGCGCGGTCACCAGGTTCGCTACGTGGTCGTCAATCGGCGTGCCGATGAAAATGATGTGGTCTTTCAGCAGTCGCGAGTAAATGTCATAGGCGCGTTCGCCGCGGTTCGTCTGCTCGACGACCATGGGAACGAGTGTGGTTGCTTGCGAAGAAGGGAATTCCCTGTCTCTCATCGGGGGTTGTCCGTCGCGCTGGGGAGTACGAACCAAAAATTATTTTTCACGTTTGGCGATGGTTTGAATTCGAGCCGAGTGGTGAAGCCAATCGATTGCTTTATCACTGCGTAACTTCGATTTCATCCTATCGAGCGTCCCTTCCTTTGTCAAGCGAGCGCGAACTGCTGCTGCGGATTCGCCACTACGCTGCGCAAAGGATGTAATCTCTTTATCGAGCTCTTCGTCGCTCACTTCAATCTTCTCCGCGTCCGCGATGCGGTCCAGTAAAATCTCCGCCTTGACGTCGCGCTCCGCGCGGTCATGCTGCCGCTGCCTCATCGCCACCCAGTCAACGTTGACCGCTCGCGGATCCACACCCTGCTGCGCCAGCGACCGCACCACGCGCTCCAGCCGCACGTCCATTTGATGCTCGATCAAAGCTTCCGGCACCGGGAAGTCATGCCGCTTGACGATTTCATCCAAAATCTTCTCGCGCACCTGCGCTTTTTCCTGGTCGTCCCGGGCTTCGTTGAGCCTCTCGCGTATCTTTCCGCGCAGCTCTTCGAGCGTTTTTGCTCCTGCCGCGCCTTCTCCCAGTTCTTTCACGAATTCATCGTTGAGCTCCGGCAATTTCTTCTCGCGGATGGCGCGAATATCCAGAGCGTAATGGTAAGTCTTGCCTGCAAGTTTCGCGTCCGGATAGTCGTCGGGATATTTTGTCTCAAACCTCTTCGTCTCACCGACGGACGCTCCGCGCAAGTTCTGGTTGAACGAATCAAGTGTTTCTTCCGCGCCAATGTGGCAGACCACATTCTCCGCGCGAATGGGATCTCCGCCGCCCGCCGGCGTACCCATTAGTTTCACTTGGACGTAATCATTGTCCTGCGCAGTCCGGCCTTCCACGGGAGCGTACGTTGCGGCACGCTCGCGCATCTCTTCGAGCGTTTTATTCACCTCCGCGTCGCCAACTTCGGTGGCCTCAACTTCGATCTCGAGGTTTTTGTAATCGCCCAGCTCGAATTCCGGCAGCACTTCGAACACCGCGCGGAATTTCAGCGGACCCGCATCCGTGAATTCCACTTTGTCGACTTGCGGCCGTGTGACGGGCGTCAGTTTCTTTTCATTCAGCGCCCGTTCGATGTGCTCCGGCACAAGCGATTCGAGCACTTCGCCTTTGATTTCTTCCGCAAATCGCCGCCGAATCAGCGTCACCGGAGCTTTGCCGGGCCGAAAGCCGGGAATGCGCGCCACGCGCGCCAGATCGCGCGCGATCTTTTCGCTGGTTTTCTGAACATTTTCCGCGGGAATCTCGAGTTCGAGTTCGCGCCGGCAGGTCGCTTCAGTCATTCACGTATCCCAGGGGGAATCACAACTGCAGGTCGCGGCCCCTTTCGCTCTCTTGTGCTTTTTCGGGATTTCTCGCAGCAAGGGAAGGAAACAGCAACCAATCACCCACGTCAAAAAGTATAGGCGAAGCGCATTCGCGCGTCAACCCGGCGATCAAAATGGAAGGCCGCCCAGTTCCGCAATTTCGCCGTCACGCCACGGCGGGGCGCAGTCGCGCGGTGTTCGCATGAATCGTAATCGACGCAGATTGCAGCCCCGGCGAGGCTGCCGTCAGCACGATATCGCCCGGCTGCTTCTGCCCCTGAACTATAACTTGGGCAAAACCGTTAAATACTCTGCGGCTCGTGAGAATCTGCGCCGCGTTGACAGAAACCTTCGCACTCTGTTCCGTGGCCGAGCCGAAAATAAAAGCTCCATGGGAATCGTAAAGTTCAGCCGGGGGCTTGTCGGCCTCGTGGCTGGAGGGGTCGCCATTGCCCACGCCAATAATTTTTCCCGGGCCGTAAGTTTCGAAAGTAATCTCGTCGTCAGCAATCGGTATGACGCGATTCTGCGCGTCAAGAACGGAGACAGAAACGACGGCGACATCTTCCGCATCAGCGCGAATGCCCGCGCGGTCGGGAATCAGTTTGATTTGCGCGGCTGCGTCTGTCGTCTCGCGCTTGTCTTCCGAAACCACCTTGCCGTTTTTCCAGCCGCGAGCCATCAGAACACCGGGAACGTAGTTCACTTTCCACGCGAGATGCGACAGCCGTGGCATCGGCTTTCGGCCCAGGCTCGCGTCATTCAGAAACAATTCAACTTCATCGCAATTCGAGTGCACCCAAACTTGAATCGGCTGGCCTTCCTGCCCCTGCCAATTCCAGTGGGGGAATAAGTGCAGCACGGGCCTGCCGCTCCACCACGCCTGATAATAAAAATATGTGTCCTTCGGGAAGCCGCACGTATCCATGACGCCAAAATGAGAATTGATGCACGGCCATTTGTATGGCGAAGGCTCCCCGCGATAATCGAAGCCCGTCCAGACAAAAGCTCCCGCGGCGAATGGGCGCGTCGAGTAATAATTCCACCACTCTTCCGCTGTCGCAGCGTAGTGCCCGGGCGTGTTCACATCGTAAGAGGACATGTAACCGCGCACCGCATCGTTCGAATAGATACCGCGCGTGCTCAGCGCGCTGGCTTCTTCGCTTCCAACGATCGGCTGTCGCGGAAAATGCGAATGAAATTTGTCCATATCCCCGTTGTGGACATAATTGCAACCCTGCACATCCAGGACTGTGGACGCGCCCTGGCCCCAGTGATTATTCATCGCCAGTGTGACCGGGCGGCTGGCGTCGACCTCGCGCACGGCTTGTTTCATGGTCGCGCAGATGCGCGCGCCCGTGGGCGTGCCTTGCAGCGGCTCTTCATTCCCGAGCGACCACAAAATAATTGACGGATGGTTGCGGTCGCGCCGGATCATTCGTTCGAGCTGGCTCAGTCCTTCCGTGCTCGACGACATCATTCGCGTCTCATCCATCACCAGCATGCCCAGACGGTCGCACGCATCGAGCAGCTCCGGTGTCGGCGGATTGTGCGAAGTACGGTACGCGTTCGCGCCCATTTCTTTCAGCTTGGCGACGCGAAAATATTGCAGCCCATCGGGCAGCGCCGAGCCGACGCCCGCATGATCCTGATGGTTGCACATTCCCTTGATTTCCACGCGCTCGCCATTGAGGAAAAATCCCTTATCGGGATCGAAATGCGCCGTGCGAATACCAAAAATCGTTTCGTACCGGTCCACAATCGTGCCGGCGCTTTCGATTGTCGTAACCGCGCGATACAGATGCGGATTTTCAAGCGACCAAAGCTTCGCGGCATTTATTTCAGCGCCCTGCGCCATTTTGCTGCTTCCCCACGGCGCGCACGTGTCGGATGCAGCTTGTATGGTCGCTACTTTGTCGCCCGAAGCGTCAAAAATCTCATGCGTCGCACGAATTTGCGCGGCGGCATCGCTGTCATTCGCGACTTCGGTCGCAATCTCAATCGTTGCCCCGCTGCCGTGAACTTCGCTCGTCACATGCGTGCCGCCATTCGCGACGTGCACCGCATTCATTTTCTCCAGCCAGACATGGCGGTAGATTCCCGCGCCTTCGTAGAACCATCCTTCGTGCTCCGTGGCGTTGACGTGCACCACGAGCACATTTTTGTCGCCGTAGCGCGCGAAGTCCGTGATGTCGTAGCGAAATGGGGCATAGCCGCTCAGGTTCCGGCCAAGATAATTCCCATTCAGCCCCACCATGCAATCTCGGAACACGCCGTCGAAGGCAATTGCCAGCCGTCGCCCGTGATCGCTCTGCGGAATCTCGAAAACGCGCCGATACCAGCCGATGCTTGTTGCCGGATACTTTCTGCCGATCGGTTTGAAGCCGTAATCCGCCAGATCAGGATCGTTTACAAAAGGCAAGCCGGCGGCAAAGTCATGCGGGAGCCGGATCGCTTGCCAGCCGCTGTCGTCAAAATCCGTGCGCGACGGCAGGAAGAATTCGCCGGTTTTTGCAAACGCGCTCCAATCTCCAAAATGGAAATCCTGCTCCGGATCGTCCGCATTTCCAAAATGAAAGCGCCAGTTGAAATCGAGCAGAAGCCGCTCGCGAACCTTGTCAGAACCCGGCGCTTCTCGATCTGCTGATTGTTCTGTGTTCTGCAGAGGGCTTCGCGTTAGATCTTGAGCCATCAATCCCCCGGCGGCAGGGGCCATCGCGCCGATTTGCAATAGTTCGCGTCTCGTCCAGCTCGTCATTGTCAGTTTGCAGGATGCGCTCGTGAGTTGGGTTCCCGCGATCGCGGCGGGAAGCGGCGCTCATCTTACAGGATTTGAGCTCGATTTTGGCCGCTGCGCGAAAAATTCAATGAAGTAGTAGGGTTTCACGCAGACTCAGCCGCCCTTTCGCGAACCTTGCTCCAAAAACGAAAACCGCGGAGAAGCCATTCCTCCGCGGTTTGTCTAACCGTTCCGTTGCGCCACTTGCGCGACATTTCCAAATTTCAGACGCCGCTCAGTGCGCGTAGCTGGAGTTGATGAAGCTATCCACGTCGCGATGCATCTTGTCGTGGGCTTTCTGGTCGATATAGACCATATGCCCCGATTCGTAATATTCGAAGCTGACGTTTTTGCGAATCGCTGGCTCAAGCTGCATATGCGATACGGTCTCCTCGATGCCGTTGAAAGGCGTCGCCAGATCGTAATAGCCGCAGAGGACGAGCAACTTCAATGACCCTTCCTCCGTCATCGCTGAGCGCAGCACCTCGCCGACTTGCGGCAAAGCCTGACTGTCCCATGGCCGGACATTTCCGCTCACCGCGTAATATTGATTGTCGTCCCATCCAAGATCCCGGCGCACGTAATCCTGGAACGTGGCCACGAACGCGCCGAGGTACGACGCTTCGCTCGGATCGTATTCTGGAGACTCCGAGGCCGCGTCGCGATTCATGCCCGTGAAGCGCGAATCGAGGCGTCCAACGATCAATCGCTTATTGCGCATCAACTCCGCGAACCAGCGGAACGGGCTGACGCGCAAATCGCATTCCTTGATGTATTCCGGCGAAAGAGCAGTTAGCCGCGCCATATCCGCCACGACTTTGTTGTATTCCGCCGGCGAAATCTCGTCGCCTTTTTCCAGAGCCTCTGCGTATTCGCCGTGAGCGAATTCGCGTGCCTTCTGCGCGATCTGGTCGGCGCTCAGGCTTTGCAAATCTGCGGCAAGAAGATGGTGATACCACGCTGAAGTGACGTAGGTCGGCAGAAAGAACTCCGAACGGTCATCGGCGCCCCACGATGCAAAAGCCATCGTGGAAAGCAGGACAACTCCGTTCAAGTACATCGAATGACGGTGTTCGAGGACGCCGGCCAGTTCCGCCGAGCGCGTCGTGCCGTAGCTTTCGCCGATCAGGTATTTCGGCGAATCCCACCGCTCATTGCGCGTGATGTATTGATAGATGAAATCGGAGAAAATCTCCGCGTCCTGCACCACGCCGTAGAACTGCGCCGGATTCTGCCCCGGCACAGGGCGGCTGTAGCCCGTCGAAACCGCGTCAATGAAAACAAGATCGGTCGCATCCAGAAACGAATCGTCATTGTCTTTGACCGAATAGGGCGCGGGCATGCCGTGGCCGTCAGCCGTCAGCACAACCTTCTTCGGTCCCATTCCCATGTGCGTGAAGAGCGACGCCGAGCCCGGCCCGCCGTTATACACGAATGCGACTGGCCGCTTGGAAATATCAGATACACCGTCCTTCGTGTAAGCGACGAAGAAAAAAGTAGCCTTGGGGTTTCCTGCGTCATCTTTAATAACGTAGGTCGCTGCCGTGGCCGTGTAGTTGATCTCCTCACCGCCCACGCGCGCGCTGTGATGCGTTACGGAGCTTTTTTCGACGGGAGGCGGCGGCATCGGGTGTCCCGGCTGCTGATCACCCTGCTGCTCTCCCCTCCGTTGCATTTGCTCCATTTGTTGTTGTCCGAGGTAGCCGGCGCGGCGGCGCTGCGGTTGCTGTGCGACGGCCGTGGTTGAAGCGAACAAAACGACAATCGCTCCGACAATCAGGCGGTTCATTTCCATCGTATCCCCTCCACAAACGCAAGAATGTCTTGCCATATATCTGCTTCGGCAGAATGTCGTACGGAATCAAGCTCTGAGACGTGCAGGTCGGCGCAGGAGTTTCACGCCAAAAATAAAATCGGCGGATTCCGGCCGCAAGTGCCGCGAAGAAACTACTGTGCCTAGTTAACTCGCGAGTTAGTCAGCGAATTCAAAGCTATCTCCGTTGGGAGAAAGCTCAAGCGTCGTCAAATAGCTAGTCTTGCGTTCAGGACTGGCCGGAAAAATTCTGCGGAAGAAGGGATTTGAACCCCTACGGCCTTTCGGCCACCAGCTCCTAAGGCTGGCGCGTCTGCCAGTTCCGCCACTTCCGCGCGGAAATGCTATGCCTTAGGTTAGCATTTCGCGCCGCCGGAGTTAAGCGTCGCGGCCTTTCCTGTTGCGGCTTTCGCGTCCCGCTTCACGGCGCTCGGCCCGGCGCGCACGCTTCGATCCACAGGCTGTCCGCAACGCGCGTAAAAATAGGCAGAGCATCCGCCATCGCGCGTCCCGCACAAGAAGCCAGAACAATCAATTTTCCCGCCGGAGAAAGCAAGTCCATGTCCGGCAATTGCGGATTCTGCGTGAAGAATCCATCCGTGCGAATGGTCACACGCTTCAATCCGGCTGCGTGAAAACCCTCCCGGATGGATTTCCGCGACCAATAGCGCATTTCAAAAGTTCCCGGTCTCGCTTCACGGAATCCGCGCTTGAGCCGTTGAAAAAAACTCAGCACTCCGAATTGGTTCGGCAGTTGAATCCAGCAAACACCGCCCGGCTTCAGCACGCGCGCGATCTCGCGAAAAACCGAAAGCACTTTCGCGCGGTCGAGATGTTGCAGCACGCTATAGGAAAAAACGCAATCGACGCTCTGATCTTGCAACGCCAGCCGTTCCGCGTCCCCGCAGATAAAGTCGGCGCTGCTCCCCAACTGCCGGGCCACGCGTCCGGCTGCTTCGAGCGCATCGATGTGCACATCCACGCCAATCGCCTGAAAGCCCGCGCGCGCCGCGGCAATGCTCCATCGTCCCCAGCTGCAGCCGATTTCAACAAGTGTTCTGCCGCGTCCTTCATCGAACGGCCATTTGGCGATCGGGTAGCGCGAGAGCCTTCCTCTGGCGCGCCGGTAAAGATTGCCGTTCGTGTTCACGATCCAGTCGTTCACAAAGGGATCGATCGCAGCGCCTTGCTTCTCATTTTTCGCAAACGTTGGGCACGGGCCCATATTCAGCGGCACAGGCTCGCGCCGTGGTGTGTTTGTAAACACCGCCACGCCATTCTCGAAAACGTAGTGATGCCCGCGTTCGCAAACGAGGCCGTCTCCTTCGATGCGCAGCGGCCCATGGTCCGCCGGGCATCCCAGATTACGAAGCAAGCCGTCCTTGATGATTGCCATCGCGCTTGACCGCCCGCAGCTTATGCGAACCATCGCGTATCCCGCGTCTCTCGCAGCGTTTATTCGAGCTGTTTGCCTCGTGTTTCCGGCAGCGCCAAAGTCAGAAGGGCCGCGACGAAAAAGGAAGCTCCCAGGAAAAAAAACGAATGTCCGAGTCCAAACCGATTCGCCAGTTTGCCGATCATGAACGGCGCAATCGCCGAAATTCCTCGCCCAACGTTGTAACTGAGTCCCATCGCCGTCCCGCGAATCTCCGTCGGGAAAAGTTCCGAAGCAATCGCGCCGAACCCCGAAAAAAATCCCGTGCCAAAAAACGCCACAAGCGGCCCAAGCACAAGCAGCAGCGTCGGCCGATCAACAAATCCGTACACCGGCGCAAGAATTGCCGCCACGGCGAGATACGCGAAATATGTTTGTCGCCGGCCAAATGCGTCCGCCGCGAACCCAAACAGCACATATCCGAGCCATTGCCCGGCGCCAATGATCAAAAGCCACGAATACGTTTCTGCAACGCTCAGCCCGCGGCCTCCCTGCGACACAGGCAGCGAAAAATACGCCGGGATCCAGGTGAAGAGTCCCCAATATCCAATCATGCTGAACGTATTCATCGCCGTTGCCAGCAATCCGTTCCAGCGAATGTCCTCGCGCCAAAAAACACGCAGCGGCACGCGCGCCGTTTTCCCAGCGGCCTGCTGATGAATCTTCCAGATCTCCGGTTCGGGGACGCGCCGCTGAATCCACAGTGCCATCAATGCCGGAGCCACACCGACGAAAAATACGTCGCGCCATCCCCATCGCGGCAAAATCGCCCATGCAACGCCCGCGGCCAGCATTCCGCCGATGGCCCATGTGGATTGCATCAGCCCCAGCGCCTTGCCGCGGTGCTCCGCCGGCCAAGTCTCCGCCACAAGCGCCGCACCGGCCGACCATTCGCCGCCCATGCCGAGCCCAAGAATCACGCGGAAAATCGCAAGGATGGCTACGCTGCTCGCAAAGCCGCAAGCCGCCGTCGCCACGGAATAAATTACGATGGAAACCGAAAGCGAACGCGACCGCCCGATGCGGTCAGCGACAAATCCGAAAATCACTCCTCCCGCCGCCGATGCCAGCAGCGTCAGCGATCCCAGCAGTCCGCCGGTGCTTTTTCCGATTCCCAAGTCCCGCATCAGGGACGCGAGCACCATCGCGTACAGCGTCACGTCGAAGGAGTCCAGCATCCAGCCGAAGCCGCCCGCAAGCAGAGAATTGCGCTCCGCCGGGCTGATTCGCCTTGGCCACTCGAGCCCCAGAATTCGCCGCGTGGGTCGCGGCTCAGCATTCACGAATGGAGTCGGCAGGGAAGCACTCTCCGCGAGATCAGAAGCCTCGGCAATTGATTCATTTTGCCGCGCGATTCTACTCAATCGCGCTTCATTCTTCCAATTTACTTGCCGCCTGCCGGGGGCTTTGTTACGCTCCTGCCAGCTTCATTCTTGCTAGGGAGAGCCCATGCCACATTGTTCAAAGTGTGGATCCGTTGTAGCCGATGTCGCCGCATTCTGCTCGAATTGTGGCGCGCCGCAACACGCGCCAGTCGCTGCTCCCGCGGGTGCGCCGCAAGGAGCCGCCATGCCAATCGCTGACTCCGGCCTCTCCGAAAATGTGGCGGGCTTGCTCTGTTACGCCTTGGGATGGGTCACCGGCCTGATTTTTCTCCTGATCGACAAGCGGCCGTTCGTGCGCTTCCATGCAGCGCAATCTTTAGTGACTTTCGGCATCCTGAACATCCTCAGCACTGCCGTGAGCATTTTCTTCGGCTCGCGCATTTTCTGGGGCCCATCTTTTCGATGGGACGACTTTGGTGCCTGGGGAGGCGTTCACAGCCTGATTGGTCTCCTCACATTCATTCTCTGGATCGTGTGCATGATTAAGGCATACCAGCGCGAACTTTTCCGCCTTCCCATCGCCGCCGAAATCGTCGACGAATTCATCGGCAAGTGAGCTTTTTCCCGGAGCGCCTCCGCTTCCGTTGACAACTCATTAAGCCTCCGTTACGCTCATTTGCTCTCCTGCGCTCATTCTGTGCAATGTCATTGCCGGTTCGTGGAAGAATTCGAATATGCGCGGAGACGAAGCAATAGAATGGAAGGAATAGAATTTAGAGAGGCGGCAGAGAGCTGAGTATGGCGGCAGATCGCAAACTCCCAACTCGCGCTGAGGATTTCGCCGAATGGTATAACCAGGTCGTTCTTCGCGCGGAGATGGCCGATTACGCGCCTGTGCGCGGCTGCATGATTGTTCGTCCCTATGGTTGGGCGCTTTGGGAGAACATCACTGCCGGCTTGGATCGCCGCTTCAAAGCCAGCGGCCACATGAACGCCGCCTTTCCGCTGCTGATTCCGCGCAGTTTCATCGACAAGGAGCAGCACCATGTTGCCGGCTTCTCGCCGGAGCTTGCTGTGGTCACCGTTGGCGGCGGAGAAGAGCTCGAAGAGCCTCTCGTGATTCGCCCGACCTCCGAAACCATCATCGGCCACGCCTACGCGAAATGGATTCAGTCCTATCGCGACCTGCCCGTGCTCATCAATCAGTGGAACAGCGTCGTCCGCTGGGAGCTACGCACGAAGCTTTTCCTCCGCACTCTCGAATTTTTCTGGCAGGAGGGCCACACGGCTCATGCGACACTCGAAGAAGCCGAAGCCGAAACGCGCCAGATGCTCGACATTTACAGCGATTTTGCCGTTCGCGATGCCGCCATTCCCGTAATTCCGGGCCGCAAATCGGACTCCGAAAAATTCGCCGGCGCCGATATCACCTATTCGATCGAAGCCATGATGGGTGACGGCAAAGCGCTGCAATCCGGCACGTCTCACAATCTCGGCCAGAATTTCGCCAAGGCATTCGAGATCAAGTATCTCGACAAAAATGGCGTGCACCAATTCTGCTGGACCACTTCCTGGGGCCTTTCGACGCGTTTCGTCGGCGCCATCGTCATGGTTCATGGTGATGACCAGGGGTTGATTCTGCCTCCGCGCCTGGCTCCGTATCAGGTCGTCATCGTTCCCATCTTTAAATCGGACGATGAGAAAAACGTTGTTCTCGAAGCCGCTCGCAAAGTTCGCGCGGAACTCATCGCTGTCGGCATTCGCGTCAAGATGGACGAGCGCGACGGCATGAGCCCCGGCTTCAAGTTCAACGACTGGGAGATGCGCGGCGTGCCTCTCCGCATCGAGCTTGGTCCCAAGGACGTCGCCGCGGGCAACGTCGTTCTCGCTCGCCGCGACCGCCCTGGCCGCGAAGGCAAAACCTCTGTCTCGCAGCAGGGAATCGCGCCCACCGTGGCGAAGATGCTCGATGAAATTCAGCAATCGCTCTTCGATCGCGCCCTCGCTTTCCGCAAGGCCAATACGGTTGAGCCAAAGGATTACAACGAGTTCAAATCCGCGGTCGAAAAGGGTTTTGCGCTTTCCCACTGGTGCGGCAGCGCGGATTGCGAAGCCAAAATCAAAGAAGAGACCAAGGCCACCATGCGTTGCATTCCTCTCGAACAGACCGCTGGCTCGGGGAAGTGTGTCTATTGCGGCCAGTCAGCCGCCGAACAGGCCATTTTCGCCAAAGCCTACTAATCGCAGAATTTCCCCTTCGGACAGGTAACTCCTCCGAAACTTCTCCCCACGGGAATGTCGCTCCTCCCTTTTGGGGTGCTAGGATTTCTCTGGGGAGCTTTGTTAGTTTGTTGCCGGGCAGGGGATTAGCCTATGTTGCGCGAACCGCGAAATACCGAAAGAGGGGGAGCCAGGTTTAAGGCCTTTCTGGCCTTGGTCATCCTGATTGCCTTTATCTTCTCGGCCGTGAAAATCGTCCCGGCGCTGGTGAACAACTACGAGTTGCAGGATTCCATTCAGGAAGAGGCCACGTTCGCGGCCGTAAATCGCAAGACGCAAGACCAGGTTATCGAGGACGTTCAGAAGAAGTTGGATTCTCTGGGCATCCAGGCGTCCCCGAAGGCCATTCAAGTCACCAACGTCTCTGGCCAGGTCACCATTTCCGTGGACTACACCGTCCCCATAGATTTGAAGGTTTATCAGTTCCAGTTGCATTTTCATCCCCAGGCAAACAACACTTCCATTTAGAATAGCAACTTAGTATGTAGCAGTTCCGGGAGAGCTCTCGGCCAACGTTGCGCCTGGCCCAACGCGCATCGCGCCCGGCCTCCGACAGTTGATCCCGGAAGTCAGACTTCGGAGGAACGTTTGCGTATCCGGATGGCCCGCGGATTCTGGACCTCGCGTTTCGGCCTGGCGCTGCTGGGAGCGGCTCTCTGCGTCTTGCTCATCGGCGCCGGGATTTTCACGTTCTATTGGGTTCGCGATAGCCATCTCATTGACGAACGCCTCACGGGCCAGGTCTTCGGCCATGCGTCCCACATTTACTCCGCGCCACAGAAGATTTTTGTCGGCCAGAGCATGACGCCGCAGGACTTCGCCGGCTATCTCGTCAACAACGGCTATTCAGGGGCCAAGGGCGGCGGCGCCACCGGCGGCTTTCAAGTCGGAAAATCCTCCGTAACCGTCTATCCGTCTGAGGATTCTTATTTCAACGGCGAAAACCCTCTGCGCGTGACCTTTGCTGCTGGAAAGATCACCGCGATTCGCCTGCTCTCCTTTAACGCATCGGTCAGTTCCGCGCAGATCGAGCCCGAACTTCTCACCAATCTCTTTGACGATTCTCGTGAAAAGCGCCGCGTCGTGCGTTATGAAGACTTGCCGTCGACGCTCATCCACGCCGTTCTTGCGGCTGAGGACAAGCGCTTCTTCGAGCATGGCGGCTTCGACCCCATTCGTATCGCTGGCGCCGCCATCGCCGACCTGCGTCACGACGCTCGCGCGCAGGGCGCCAGCACGATTGACATGCAAGTCGCGCGCAGCTTCTTCTTTTCCACCGAGCGCACCTGGCGCCGCAAATTCGCCGAAACCATGGTCGCCTTGGAGCTCGATCATCGCTTCTCCAAGGAGCGAATTCTTGAGCTTTACGCCAACGAAATCTATCTCGGCAATCGCGGCAGCTTCGCCATTCGCGGATTCGGCGAGGGCGCCGAAGCCTATTTCGGTGTGGATGTCCGCGATCTCGATCTGGCCCAGTGCGCCTTCCTCGCCGGCATCATTCGCTCGCCGAATCGCTACACCTCCGCCGAGCGTCATCCCGGTCGCGTTGCTGATGCGCGCGATCGTGTCCTGCGCCAGATGCTGGAGGACGGTTACATCACGCCCGCGCAGGAAAATGCCGCTCGCGCCGAGGCTCTCAAATTCGTCGGCGGCGGTGGTTCCAGCCGCACCGCTCCCTTTTTCGTTGACATGGTCCGCGATTCTCTCCTCGACCAGTATTCGCAGTCCGACTTGACCACGCAGAGCTACCGCATTTACACCACGCTCGATCCCAATCTCCAGGCCGCCGCGGAGCAAGCTGTTCAAGTCGGCATGAAGGACGTGGATGACGCCTTGGCCCGCCGCTACGCTCTCGAAAAACGCAAGGGCCTTCCTGCAACCAAACCGCAAGTCGCGCTCATTGCCATGGATCCCCGGAGTGGGGCCATCCTCGCGCTCGTCGGTGGCCGCGATTATGGTGAGAGCCAGCTCAATCACGCGCTCGCTCGCCGCCAGCCCGGCTCTTCCTTCAAGCCTTTCGTCTATGCCGCTGCTTTTGATAATGCTGTCGCCGGTCTCCAGCCCGTCGTCACGCCGGAGACCACCGTCGTTGACGAACCGACAACCTTCACTTTCGACGGCAATGACTACACGCCGAATAACGACGAAGGCCAGTTTTACGGTACCGTCACCGCTCGCGAAGCGCTCACGCATTCTCTCAATGTCGCCACCGTGAAATTCGCGCAGATGGTCGGCTATGACCGCGTGAAGGATTTCACGCAGCAGCTCGGGCTTGACCCTGGCATTCAGGCGACTCCCGCCATGGCTCTGGGCTCTTATGTCATGACGCCTCTCGAGGTCGCCGCGGGGTACACGATTTTCGCCGATAACGGCGTACGCGCCGAACCGCGGTTCCTGAATAAAGTCGTCAGCGCGGATGGCTCCATTCTTCAAAGATCCATCCCGCAAACCAAGGCCCTCCTCGATCCTCGCGTCGCCTATCTGGTCACGAATATTCTTGAAGACGTCATCAACCACGGCACCGGCAATCGCGTCCGCACTCTTGGTTTTGACGCCCCCGCCGCAGGCAAGACGGGAACTTCGAAGGATGGCTGGTTCGCCGGCTACACGACAAACCTCCTCTGCATCGTTTGGGTGGGATACGACGACGACCGCGACCTCGGCCTTTCCGGTGCGAACTCTGCCGCTCCTGTATGGGCCGAATTCATGAAGCGTGCCGAGGCCTTGCCTGCCTATCAGGACATGCAGGAGTTTCCTGAGCCGCAGGGCCTTGTAAATGTCACCGTGGACCCGCAATCCGGCGATCTGGCCACGGTGAACTGCCCCGATACGGTCAACGAGGTCTATATCGCCGGGACGGAGCCAACAGCATTTTGTCCGGATAATGGTGCCGGAGGCCTTTCAAACGCTCCTCCTGTTTCGTGGCTTTCTCATCTTTTTGGCAAATCATCCACTCCGCCTCCCCCCGGCTCGCAATCGGCAACAGAGCCAGGCAAAACCGGCGCATCGGCTGCGAAAGCCGCGCCGCCCGCTGTGCCCGCTCCTCCGCCGGGCTCGCCAGCGGCTGCTGCACCTCCTCAAAATAAAAAGAGTCTGCTGGACAAGATTTTTGGTATCTTTGGAAGTAATAAAAAACCGCCAGCCAAACCGAAGCCGGATCAGTAGGGTTGCTGGAGGAGGGGTGAATATGAAGCGTCTGGCCCTGCCTGTATTAGTTCTCGGTTGCTTTTGTGTCCTGCCTTTTGTCGCCGTCGCGCAGCGGTCTGCTGTTGCCTCTCTCCAGCAGGTTTCGACGGGCAAGGATTCTACCATGCGCTCGGACCAGTCTCAGTCGCAGGCCACTGAACTCCACGGCGATATTTTCATGGCCCAGAAAATGTATCCTCAGGCGATTTCCACCTACAAGAGTCTCGTCAAAGGGGACCCGCACAACGCCGAGCTTCTCAATAAGCTCGGCATCGCCTACGAAGGCAACCACAACGATGGCAGTGCCGAGCGCGCTTTCAAGCTGGCGATCAAGGCGGATAAGAAGTATGCCGACGCCTATAACAACATTGGCACTGTCGAATACGATCGCCACAAATACAGCCACGCCATCGACTGGTACCAGAAATCCCTCTCCCTGCGCACGGATGTTGCCCCTGTCTATTACAATCTCGGCTGCGCGTATTTCGATTCCAAGAAATATTCCCAGGCCATGGATTCTTTCCGTCGCGCCATTCAGATTGATCCCGGCGTCATGAATTCGCATGGCCGCAGCGGATCCATCGTTCAACCGCGCGGTACCACGGATATGGGTTCCTTCTATTTCCTCCTCGCGCGCATGTACGCGCAGTTGGGAAACGCCGAGCGCGCCGCGCACTATCTCACGATGTCCCGCGACGATGGATATAAGAAATTCGATTCTGCCAGGACGGATCCGTCATTCGCCTTGGTCGTCAAGGATCCGCGCGTGCAGGCCGTTTTCCAGCCCGTGCCCGGGCTGTTGCCGAAGCACTAGGAGTTTTCGAGCGGAATTGCCAGTCGTTTTCAATCTGGCGAGTCCCGCCGCGGCCCGTATCTTAATCCCTCGGCCTGTCCCGTCCCTGCTATAATGCCAGCGGGATGACGCGCGCAATTCCACCCTCTCGCAATCGCATTCCTTGCGAGGAGAGCTGCGTTTCGTCGCCGCGTGCTTTTCGATTGTCCGTCCTGACGGCCGTTGCTGCGCTTCTCTTTCTGGCCGCGCCCTGCGGCTCATTTGCCTCGTTCTCCGCAAGAGCCGCTTCGCCAGCGTCGCCCGCAAACGTCTGCGAATTGCAGATCAATGGCGAAATCGAACCCATTCTTTCCGAATATATCGTCGGAGGCATCAACGCCGCCAATCGCGCCCACGCCAGCCTGATTCTCATCACCATCAACACGCCCGGGGGCCTCGATACCTCCATGCGCGAGATCATCGCCGCCATCCTCCATTCTTCCGTGCCTGTCGTCACGTATGTTTCGCCTTCCGGCTCGCGCGCTGCTTCCGCCGGATTTTTCATCCTCATCTCCGCAGATGTCGCCGCGATGTCGCCGGGCACCGACACAGGCGCCGCTTCGCCGCTCTTGGAAATCGCCGGAAGTCCGGTCAACGTCAACGATACCCTCGAGCGCAAAATCATGAACGAAGCGACCGCATATCTGCGCAGTTACGCCGCGCTTCGCGGACGCAACGTGACGCTCGCTGCTACTGCCGTGACTGACGCAAAAGCCTTCAGCGAAGAAGAAGCTCTCAACGGGAAATTGATTGATCTCGTCGCCCCCAATGTCCAGGAGCTTCTCGCCGATCTCAATGGCCGCACGATCACGCGCCTCGACGGCACAAAGCAAACTCTCAACCTCTCGAATCCTGTCGTCGAACTTCACGAAATGAGCAGCCGCGAAAAGTTCCTCGATTTCGTCGCTGCTCCCGACACATTTTTCATCCTCCTCATCCTCGGCTTTCTCGGTCTCTACGTTGAGTTCACTCACCCCGGTCTGTTTGCTCCCGGCGTGATTGGTGGAATCGCGCTCGTCCTCGCGCTCTTTGCCATGCACATGCTGCCCGTGAACTTCGCCGGTCTCTTGCTCATCATTCTCGCTATCGTCCTCTTCGTCCTCGAAGCGAAATATCCCACGCATGGGATTCTCGGCGTCGGCGGCGCGATTTCCATGCTGCTCGGCGCGCTGATGCTGGTCCACTCTCCCATCACGGGAGGCGGCGTGCGTCCGGCCATTGCCTTGGCCGTCACCATTCCCGTCGCGCTCATCATCATTTTCCTGATGCGCCTCGTCCTGCGCTCTTTGCGCTGGAAGCAGGCCTCGGGCGCCGAGCAACTGGTCGGAGCAGTCGGAGAAATCACGGAACCTGTCGAATCGGCTGGCGTCAGTGGCATGGTTATGATCCACGGCGAGCTGTGGCGCGCCGCCTCGAGCGAGGCCATTGCGAAAGGAACGCAAGTGCGCGTCAATAAAGTCCAGGGCCTGACGCTTCTTGTCGAGCCTGTGCGTGCAGGACATTAATTCGTTGCTGCTCGGAGAATAGAGAGAAGTTCGGAGGATACGATGAATCTCGTGATGACCGCTGCCGGTATCGCCATCTTTATTTTTCTGATCTGGCTTTTCAATTGCATCAACGTCATCAAGGAATGGGAACGCGGCGTCGTCCTTCGCCTGGGCCGCATGATGCCTGCGCCGAAGGGTCCCGGCCTCGTCCTCATTTTTTCGCCCATCGACAAGCTCATTCGCGTTTCTCTGCGCGTCGAAACGCTCGATGTCCCGCCGCAGGATGTCATCACCAAAGACAACGTCTCGGCAAAAGTGAACGCTGTCTGCTATTTCCGCGTCGTGGACGCCAACCTCGCCATCTCTCAGGTCCAGAATTATCTCTACGCCACTTCGCAGCTCGCGCAGACCAACCTCCGCAGCGTCGTCGGCCAGTTCGAGTTGGACGACGTTCTCTCCGAGCGCGAAAAGGTAAACTCGAAATTGCAAACAATCCTTGACCTGGATACCGAGCCTTGGGGTATTAAGGTAACGAAGGTTGAGGTCAAACAAGTCGATATTCCGGACAACATGCAGCGCGCCATCGCGCGGCAGGCCGAAGCGGAGCGCGAACGCCGCGCCAAAATTATCAATGCTGATGGCGAATTGCAGGCTTCCGCGAAGCTCGCGGAAGCGGCCGAGGCGCTGCAGCGGCAGCCGGTTTCTGTGCAGCTTCGGTACTTGCAGACGCTGCAGGAAATCGGCACAGAGAAAAACACCACGGTGATTTTCCCTGTACCCATCGACTTGATCGGTCAGTGGCTCAAGCCGGGTCTGAACAAATAAATTTGGGGAGCGCGGTTGAATATGGCGAGTGGTCATTCCAAGCGAGGCGGCGGCGACCGGGTTCTGGAAGGTCGTCATCTGATCGGTTTGTTTTTGGGCGTGGTGTTGCTCTGCTGCGTCTTTTTCACGCTCGGCTACGTCATGGGCAAGACGCAGTACGGCAATACGCCTGTCGAGGCCGCTACTCTCGATAAATCCGTCGCGCCCTCTGAAGCCGCCGCATCTCGCAGCGCCACAGCTCCCGCCGCGCAGCCGCCATCTTCGCCCGAATGGGATTTCTATTCGAATAAGAAAAGCGCCGACATTCCTTTGAAGCCTTCTTCGGCTGCATCGAGCCACGCAACCGCATCCGCTTCCGTGCCGGCCCGCGTGAATGCATCGCCGTCATCGGTTGCTCCGGCTTCGCGTCCTGCGTCTGTCGTTCAGCCGCCGGCTCGTTTTCGTCCGCCGCGCATGTCGCGCAACGCCATCGTTCTCCAGGTCGGTGCTCTGCGCAGCGAAGGGGACGCTTTGGCTTTGGCCGATGCCCTACAGCAAAAGGGATTTCCTGCGTTCGTCCTCGCTCCCACCTCGGACAATTTCTATCGCGTCCAGGTCGGCCCGTTTCCCAATCAGGCTGTTGGCGACAAGGCTAAGCAATCGCTCCAGCGCGAGGGATTCAAAGCCATTTTCCGGCGCTGAATGAATTTCTCTTCGCCGGTTCGCTTGGGACTTGCCGTAGCTTCCGGCATCGCGCTCCCTCTGTCGTTTCCAAATTACAATCTGTCGCTGCTCGCGTGGGTCGCTGTAACGTTTCTGATTCTCGCCACGCTCGGCGCGCGCCCGCGTGTCGCAGCGCTCTGTGGCTTCATCAATGGCGCTCTTTTTTATCCCCTCGCTGTGCCCTGGATCGCCACGGTAATGAAGCAGTATGGCAGCAACATCAGTTGGCTCGCCGCCGTCGGAATCCTGGGACTCATGACTCTTGCCGGCACAGTTTTTCCAATCATTTTCGCGCTGTGCATCACGCGCCTCGGTAAATCGAGCGTTTTCGTGGCATGTGCGATGGCTCCTTTCCTTTGGGTCACGCTTGAGTTCGCGCGCGCGCATTTGCCCATCATCGGTTTTCCGTGGAATTTGATTGGCTACGCCGTTTCCGGAAATCTGGCGCTCGTCCAGATTTGCAGCCTCACGGGGATTTATGGTCTCTCGGCCGTCGTCGTCGCATTCAACGCGTTGCTCGCGTGGACTGTCGCTTCGCCGTCATCGAAAAGCCGTCGCATCGTCATCGGCACAACAATAGCTCTCATCGCCGTTGCCGCAGTTGGCCCGCATTTCGTTCCGCAAGCGAAAGCGGATCACATTGCTCATCTCGTGCAAACCAATTTCGCGCAGGAGGAAATCTATCCACCCAACTGGATGCAATTGCACGCCGCGGACATGGCACAACTCGAATCCATCAGCATACAGGCGGCTCGGCAGACGCCCGGCGTTATCATCTGGCCCGAAGTGCCCGCTCCATTCAGTTTCCAGGATCGCAAATTTGCCGCCATCGCTAGCGGCATCGCCAGTAACTCGAACAATGATTTTCTCGTTGGCGTTGTCGATTGGAAACTCGGCCCGAATCGTCAATGGCTCGCGTCCAATAGCGCCGTCTTGCTTGGTCCCGCGGGTCAGCGCCTTTTCACCTACGACAAAATTCATCTCGTTCCTTTCGGCGAATACGTTCCGCTCCGCAAATATCTTTTCTTCGCGCACAGCCTCATCGACAGCATCGGCGATTTCACGCCCGGCCGCGAATATTCCGTCGGCGCGCTCCCCGGCGGCCGTTTCAGCGTTTTCATCTGTTACGAAGCAATTTTCCCCGGCGAGATTCGCAATTTCGCCGGCCGAGGCGCGCAATTGCTCATCAATATCTCCAATGACGGCTGGTTCGGCCGCTCCTCCGCGCCGGCGCAACATCTGATGATGGCTCGCGTTCGCGCTGTGGAAAGTCGCCGGTGGCTGTTGCGCGACACGAACACGGGCTTCACGGTCGATGTCGATCCCTATGGCCGCATCGTCGCGCGTCTTAAGCCCTATATCCGCGGCGAACTCGACGCGCCCTACGCCTTTCGGTCCGATCGCACGTTGTATGTCCGCTTCGGCAACTGGTTCGCCTGGCTCTGCGTGCTCGCTTCGCTCGTGTTGCTCGCATGGGGTTTGAAGCGTCATCACTCCCTAAACTGACCGCAATATGACCCAGTTTCGATTTTCCCGTTTCGCATGTAAAATCAGACCATGCCCATAGCCCTTCACATCGAAGACCTGCAAACCCGCTTCGAAGAACTCCGGAAGCGTATCGACCTCGTGCGGAGCTATCTTTGACGTCCCCGCCAGCCGCGAACTCCTGAAATCTCTCGACGTCAAAGTCAACGATCCCGCGTTCTGGAACGATCAGGAGAAGGCTCAGGCCATTCTCCAGCAGCGCAAGCGCGCCGAAACGGTCATCGCCTCGGAAGACAAACTCAATCGCATCGTCAGCGACATCGAAACCTATTTCCACATGGCGCACGAGGAGTCCGACGCTTCGCAGCGCGAATCCGTCTTGAAAGACATCAGCGCCGAGCTCGCCGCCGCCGATAAATTCATCGCCGAACTCGAAACGCAAACGCTGCTCTCCGGCCCCAACGACGCGCGCAACGCCATCTTGACCATCAAGCCCGGTGCTGGCGGCACGGAGTCGCAGGATTGGGCCGAGATGCTCCTGCGCATGTATCTTCGCTGGGCGGAAGGGAAGGGAATACGCGCCTCCGTCATCGATTCGACTCCCGGTGAAGAAGCCGGCATCAAATCTGCCACGGTGCGTATGGAAGGCGAAAACGCTTACGGTTTGCTCTCCGGCGAAAGCGGCGTCCATCGCCTCGTGCGCATTTCGCCGTTTGATCAAGCCGCGCGCCGCCACACGTCATTCGCTTCTGTTTTCGCGATTCCTGAAATCGACGACACCATCGAAATCGTCGTCAAGCCCGATGAAATTCGCATCGACACGTTTCGCGCCGGGGGCCACGGCGGCCAGAACGTCAATAAGGTAGAGACCGCCGTCCGCATCACGCATTTCCCGACGGGCATCGTCGTCCAGTGCCAGAACGAGCGCAGCCAGCATAAAAATCGCGAGCTGGCCATGAAAATTCTTCGTTCGCAGCTCTACGAGCGCGAAATCGAAAAGCGCCGCGAGGAAACACGCAAGCTCGACGAATCCAAACCCGAAATCAGCTTCGGCAGCCAGATTCGTTCCTACGTTCTTCAGCCCTATCAGCTCATCAAGGATCACCGCACAAAAATCGAAGAGGGCAACGTGAGCCGTGTTCTCGATGGCGACATTGACGAATTCATCCGCGGCTACTTGCTCTGGCGCCGCACCGGCGCCCCGCCGCCAGCAGCGGAAGACCTCGAAAGCTAAGTCTCAACAAAGTGCAATTTCTTTCGGTTTTCTTGCTCTGCTTAGAATTCGTCTTAAGCGGTGTGTACTTTTCAGCGCCTGAATTTCGCCGTTAAGCCATGAATTAAGCCCTTTCGCTGCAAGGCGTTGACACTCCCTTTCCGCGATGTTAGCCTTTTTTATTGTGGTTCCCGCAATTTCGTGCGTATAGGCCATTAATTTGCCTTCCAATGCGACGAAGGAGACTGTGTTGACACGTCCAGAAGAAAAGTTTTTATTCACTTCCGAATCCGTTACTGAAGGTCATCCCGATAAAATTGCCGACCAGATCTCCGACGCCGTCCTCGACGCCGTCATGCAGGACGACCCCATGGGCCGCGTCGCTTGCGAAACGCTCGTCACCACCGGCCTCGTCGTCGTCGCTGGCGAAATCACCACCAAGACCTACGTTGATTTCTCCGACCTCGCCCGCCAGGTCATTCGCGACGTCGGCTACACACGCGCAAAATATGGCTTCGACGCCGACACTTGCGGCGTCATCTCCGCGATCAAGAAGCAGTCCGGCGACATCGCCATGGGTGTTGACACCGGCGGCGCGGGCGACCAGGGCCTGATGTTCGGCTTCGCCTGCGACGAGACCGAAGAGCTGATGCCCATGCCCATTCAGCTCGCGCATCAGCTCACTCATCGCCTCGCTCACGTTCGCAAGCAGGGAATCGCTGACTTCCTTCGTCCCGACGGCAAATCCCAGGTCACCATTGAATACATCAACGGCCGTCCTGCGCGCGTCGATTGTGTGGTCATCTCCACGCAGCACAGCGACTCCGTTTCCAATCAGGATTTGCATCAGGCCATCATCAACGAAGTCATTCGCCCCGTCGTTCCCGCTTCGATGATCGATAAGCACACCAAGTTTCACATCAATCCCACTGGCCGCTTCGTCATCGGTGGTCCCATGGGCGACGCGGGTCTTACGGGCCGAAAAATCATCGTGGATACTTACGGCGGTTACGGCCGTCATGGCGGCGGCGCTCTCTCCGGCAAGGATCCGACCAAGGTGGATCGCTCTGCCTGCTACATGGCGCGTTACATCGCCAAGAATCTCGTCGCCGCGGGCGTCGCGCGTAAGGTCGAAGTTCAATTGGCTTATGCCATCGGCGTCGCCGAGCCTGTTTCCGTCATGGCCGACACGTTCGGCACTGGCACGATTCCCGATCCTCAAATCACGGAGCTGATTCGCAGCACGTTCGCGCTCAATCCGAAGGGAATTATCGAGACGCTGAACCTTCGCCGGCCGATTTATCGCGCCACCGCCAGCTACGGTCATTTTGGCCGCACGGGGCCGGGCTTCACGTGGGAAAAGACGGATCGCGCCGACGCCATTCGCAAGGAAGCCGGCCTTCCCGCGGCCGTCGTCGCCTCGCGCTAGTACGCGTTTGTCATTCTGAGAAGGATGCGACTAGCATCCGACGAAGAATCTGCTTCTGATTCGCCTTTGTAGGAACGGGCTTCAGCCCTGCCCAGCTTTTCGCGAGTGGCCCATCCTTCGCGCTTTTTGCGAACGGTGGGGTAGCTGCCGTGGCGGCTAGGCAGGAAGTCTTTTTTGCTTTGCCTTTGTAGGGCCCGATTGCGGTTATCGGGCCGTCGCTCTTTTCGTTGTCATTCCGAGAAGGATGCGACTAGCATCGGACGAGCCTGCCTGCCGCAGGCAGGGAATCTGCAGTTCGTTTCTCATAGTCTATTTTCGAGGAGAACGCAATCGTGGAAACTGTAACCAAGCTATCTGGCGACGTAAAGGACTTCGCTCTCGCCGACCGCGGCAAGCGCAAAATCGAGTGGGCCAATCAGCAGATGCCCGTCCTGCAGCTCATCCGCAAGCGCTTCATCAAGGAAAAGCCGCTCAAGGGCATCCGCATGTCGGCCTGCCTCCACGTGACGAGCGAAACTGCCAATCTCGCCATCACGCTTCGTGATGGCGGCGCCGACGTCGTGCTTTGCGCTTCGAATCCTCTCTCGACGCAAGACGAAGTCGCCGCCTGCTTGGCCAAGGACTACAACATCCCCACGTTTGCCATCAAAGGCGAAGACAATCCCACCTACTACGCGCACATCAACGCCGCCATTGACCATCACCCGCAAGTCACTCTCGACGACGGCGCCGATTTGGTCACCCAGCTTCTCACCAAGCACAAAAATCTCGTTCCCAACGTCATCGGCGGCACCGAGGAAACCACCACCGGCGTCATTCGCCTCCGCGCCATGGCCAAGGACGGCACGCTCGCCTATCCCATCATCGCCGTCAACGACGCGCTCACCAAGCATCTCTTCGATAATCGCTACGGTACCGGCCAGTCCACTCTCGATGGCATTCTCCGCGCCACGAATCTTCTTCTCGCCGGTATGAACGTCGTCGTCGCCGGCTACGGCTGGTGCGGACGCGGCGTCGCCATGCGCGCCAAGGGCCTCGGCGCCAATGTCATCGTCACGGAAATCAATCCAACCAAGGGCATCGAAGCCATCATGGACGGCTTCCGCGTCATGCCCATGCACGAAGCAGCGAAAATCGGCCAGGTCTTCGTCACGCTCACCGGAAACAAATCCGTTCTCGCCGCGGATCACTTCGAACGCATGAACGATGGCGCGGTCATGTGCAATTCCGGCCACTTCAACGTCGAAATCGACATTCCCGCGCTTGAAAAAATGGCCACTTCGCACCGTGAAGTTCGCCCGTTCGTCGAGGAATACGTCATGCGCGACGGCCGCAAGCTCTATCTTCTCGGCGAAGGCCGCCTCATCAACCTTGCCGCCGCCGAAGGCCATCCCGCCGTCGTCATGGACATGAGCTTCGCCAATCAAGCGCTCTCCGTCGAGCACCTCATCAAGAATGCCAGCAAAATGAAGAAGCAGGTCTACGCCGTGCCCGAGGAAATCGACACGCAAATCGCGCGCCTCAAGCTCGAATCTCTCGGCACGCAAATCGACAAGCTCACCCCTGAGCAGGAGCACTACCTCGCCTCCTGGAACGAAGGCACGTAGGCCCTGTTTTGTCATTCCGAGGAGTGTTTTGCCCGCCGCGAAGCGGCGTGCGACGACGAGGAATCTGCAGTTGGTTTTTGTCCCGACTTATCCGACCGGTGAGTCTTGCCTGCCGTAGGCAGGGATCTGCTTTTCACTTTCGTAAGGGCAGGGCTTGTTTATCCTGACAAAAGAAGGGCCCTGCCCGCGTCTATCCGCCTGGGCGGACGATGCGCCGTATCGCGTCCTGCGAGACTCTCTGCTCTCTACTTTATTCTTTGGGACGCAAGCAATACGCGCATCCCGCCGGAAGTCACCTAGTTTCTGGAACGTCTTCGTAGGGGCGCTGCTTGCTGCGCCCGTCGCGACTCCCCGAGTCGCGCAGCAGTTTTACCCCGCGCACTTTCATTGTCATTCCGAACTTGCCCGCCTAGGCAGGCGAGGAAGCGGCGAATGCCCCATCCTTCGCGCCCGGGATGCGGCATGCGGCCCAACATGAAGAAGGCGCGAAGGGTGGGGTACCTGTCTTGATATTTGCATTGTGCCGTCTTTTCATCCCTGACTATGCAAGCTAGTGCATCATGACCGCAGAACGATGCAGTTGCGTGGCCTAATCCGTTCGCTAAACCGTTTCCGTACAGCAGAATAGGATATGGTTCCTAGCGTGCTCGCGTTCTGTCCGCGTACAGGTGTTTTGTGCGCATCCACCAACGGAGAAGTTTCATGACTAACTTTGGGCCGATTCGCTTCGTCGTCGGATTTTTGAGCCTTGTCGTTCTCTGTGCCTTCGTGGCTCCGCGACGCGCCTCCGCGGGCAATGTCACCATAACACTGAACCCTGGCCCCCTCACCGTCACTGAGGGCAACAACATTACGCTCAACTACACCGTTACCAACAACACGGGTTCAACGATTTTCGGCGACGGCCTGCCACAGTTCATCGTCGGCTATCAGGGCGTCTCAATTTCCGGCGACTCGTCTGACGATCTTGACTTCGCAACCGGCATTTTCTCAGGAACGTGTTCGTCAGAGTCGAGCCTGAGCAACGGTGCCAACTGCACTCTCTCGTTCACCTTTACCGCGGGCTCAACTACCGGGGAAAAGGAAAACTCGGACTTCGCCATTGACCAGGTCATCGCAATCTTCGAGTACGATTGCCCAAATTGTCTTGGCGATACCGACCCTTTCTACACTCCTGGCGGATATTTCAGGCCCGTCAACTCCTCGGCTTTCGTCAGGTCGTCAGACCCAAGCGCAACACCGGAGCCCTCCTCATTGCTCCTCCTCGGTACCGGCCTCCTCGGCCTGCTCGCCGCGAAGGGTCTCGAGCCGCTCATTCGTCTTTTGGCACGCACAAGCTAAGGAGAAACCTATGCTCAGGACACGATTGCTTCGGCTGGCGTCATACCTGTTCGGAGTTGCAGTTTTCTTTTTCTTTATCTCTCCTCGTCCAGCCGCGGCAGGTAGCGTGACCATAACCCTCAACCCAGGACCGCTCACCGTCACTGAAGGAAATTTGATTACCCTCAATTGGACCGTAACCAACAACACCAACAACACCATTTTTGCTTTTTCGGGCAATAGTCAGGCCTTCTTGAGTAACGCGACTTTGTCGCCCGGCTCAGGAGACCCTACGGACGCGACGGCCCTCACCTTCGACTCGCTCGGAGGATCCTGCTTGGCTGTGTCTAGCCTTGCTTCGGGCGCCTCTTGCGGCTTCGACTGGAATTTTTCTACTTCGGACGTAGGCGAAACCGACGGGGACTATGGCATCAACACAGTTGGTTTGAGTATTGGATACACTTGCCCGAACTGCAGCGCGCCCGTCTTTCAGACGGCCTCTGCCAATGTGATCATCGCCGACCCTGGGGCCAACATTCCCACGCCTGAGCCCTCTTCCTTGCTGCTGCTCGGCACCGGCTTGCTCGGCCTCGGCCCATTCATCCGCCGCTTCGCGCGCTACTGAGGGTATAGCGCAGAGTCTCGTTTTTTGAGACTCTGCGGCTGCTTCTCCGTGTGACTCGATCGCATTTATCGGGGTATCGGCGAAAGCGACCAGCAGCCTTAGTCCGACGGCACCTCGGCTCTTGGTCTGTCATTCCGAGCGAGCCCCGACGCAGTTTGTCGGGACGACGAGGAACCTGCTGCTGCCCTTTTGGAGTGCCGTGGCCCGCCGCCGCTTTGGGTGGCACAGGCCTGCCTGCCGCAGGCAGGCTCTCAGTCTGTGTGCTTTTGTAGCGGCCGGTTTACCCGCACTGTGTGTCATCGCATTGCAAGCTAATTGTTCGTCGTCGCAATCTACTGCATTTTGGCCGCAAGCAATTGCATAACTCGTTAAGAAGCCCGCTCTGCTGCTAGCGCTAAGTCCTTTCAGAACAGAACAGAACAGAACAGAACAGTTTGGCCCCTTGCGTGCCTCTCCTCCGAACATATCAAACGCTTGACCTTCGGCCCTGAGTTCTTGAATCTAGGAATATACGGAGGAAGTCATGTCCACAGACTCTCTGTTGCGCGTCATAACGCGTCTAACTGGTGTAGCGTTTTTGTTTTTCTGCGCTTTGGCCTCCCCAGCTCATGCAAACCAATTTATCGTTAACGGCAGCTTCGAAGCGAGTTCGTTTGGCTCTCCCGGCAGCTACACATTGGGTCTCGTGGGCAACGACGTACCGGGCTGGTTCATCCCGGCGAGCGATGGTACCTACCCTTGGGGGCTCACAAATGGCGCATTCGGCGCATCGACCCCTTTTGGTAACCAGTTTTTTGTGCTTGGAGAAGTCGGTACCGGCACTGATTACACGATACAGCAAACCATGACAGGACTTGTTGTCGGCGACTCTTACATGCTCACTTTTGATATTGCCTCGGAGGTTGGTTGCTGTGCAGTCGGTCAGGTTTCCTTTCTGAGCGGCTCGTCGACTTCGGCACAGAATTTTACAGCTCTGGCCTCCGGTAGTTATTGGACGGCGTGGCAAGGGGAAAGCATGACCTTCCTGGCCACCAACAGCAATGTGACCTTGCAGTTCGAGGACTTGGCTGCGCAGTTCCCTGGCGGGCTTGACTTGGGATTGGATAACGTTAGTGTAACCGGGACGTCTACATCCGCAACTCCCGAGCCATCCTCGTTGCTCCTTCTCGGCACTGGCTTGCTCGGCCTCGGCCCGTTCATCCGCCGCTTCGGGCATTCCTAGGTCGCGCTCAGGCGATCAAGCCGCGTTCTTCGTAGGGGCGGGTCTTGACGGGGTCCCCAAAAGCTGATTTCGAGCTTTTGGGGTGGGAGACCCGCCCGCGCCTATCACTTTTTCTCCGGGACTATCTCCTAGGTCGGCGCATTGCGCTTTTGTAGGGCCCGATTGGATTCATCGGGCCGTCGCGCGCAGCGCGAGAACCCGGCGTGTCCTCGTCTCGGCGCTGCCCCTTCGTGGGTCGGCCCTTACGCTACCGCCCGGGCTTGCCTGCCACAGGTAGGCCCCTTTTCCCTGACCAGTGGACTCGCAACTCATCACCAGTCATCATGACTTCTCGATTTCCATTGACAATCCTATAATTATCTGATATATAAGCAATTGCAGACGCAGCGTGTTGGCTGTGAACGACTTAGCAGGAGGCAAGCCGCGGAAACGCGGCTTTTTGCTTTTATGGGCCGACTGAAAATTCTAATCGAGTTTCTATGGGAAATTAGAAATTGAGACAACTTGCACAAAACAAAGGGTCGAGTTCTTTTCTAATCGAGTTTTTCGCGTTTTTTTTCAGAGAAGTGTTCGATTTCGGACGCCGGAGTTATAATGGCCGGAAAGGCGAGCATAAATCGTGCCAGCACTTGAAATTCTTCAACCGCCTGGATCGCTCCACGAAGCCCGCTGGTGGGACGTTGCCCCAAACGGCAAGCTCCATTGTTATCTTTGTCCTCGCCATTGCCATATCGGTGATGGCCAGGCTGGCTTCTGTTTCATCCGTGTCAATCAAGGCGGAAAGCTCTACAGCCTCGGCTATGCTTCTCCCGCCGCCCTTCAGATCGATCCCATCGAGAAAAAGCCGCTCAATCATTTTCTTCCCGGCACGAAAATTTTCTCTATGGGCACTGCCGGCTGCAACATGGGCTGCTTTTTTTGCCAGAACTGGGACATCTCGAAATCCCGCAGCGATCAGGTTCACTCGACGCATCTCGAACCCGACCAAATCGTCGAACTCGCCGTCCACCATGGCTGTCCTTCGATTGCTTTCACCTACAACGAGCCCACTATTTGGGCCGAATATGTCATCGACATCTGCAACGTCGCCCACGCGCGCGGCTTGAAAACCGTCATGGTGACCAACGGCTACATCACGCGCGAAGCGTTCGCCGACGTCTACGGCCACGGCCTCATCGACGCCGCCAACGTCGACCTGAAAGCCTTTACCGAAAATTTCTACGGCAAAATTACGCTGACGCATCTCGCGCCCGTGCTCGAAACTCTCCTTCGCCTCAAAAACGAAACCAGCGTCTGGTTCGAGCTGACTAATCTGATGATTCCCACGCTCAACGACGACGAGAACGAAACGCGCAAGCTCTCGGAATGGGTCCTCGAGCATCTTGGCCCGGATGTTCCGCTGCATTTCACGGCGTTTCATCCCGATTTCAAGCTCCGCGACAAGCCGCGCACGCCTCCGGAAACTTTGCATCGCGCGCGCCACATCGCCCTCGACGTCGGCCTGCATTACGTCTACGAAGGCAATATTTTCACGGATGCTGCAAACACCTATTGCCCGCAGTGCCGCGCGCTTCTCATCGAACGGTCCTGGCACGACGTTCGCCGCAACCTTTTGAAAAATGGCGCCTGTCCCAAGTGCGGCTGCGTCATCCCCGGCCGCTGGTCGAGCATGCACAACGCGACAGCCGGTCCTGCGCATCGCAGTGGCCGGGTTCTGTCAACGGACGAATTGGATTCCTGGAATTTATGAATCGCATATCTTCTGAGGAGAAAACCATGAATCGCATTCGCGTTTTTTCGATCGCTGTTCTCGCCGCGGCCGCGCTCGCCTGTGCAGCCTTTGCGCTGGCTCAAAGTCGGCAGCGCACTCAGACCCAACCCACCATGGCCGTCGAGCGCACGCGCGACAGCCGCCTGATCGGCATCGACGTCGTTCGCATGCTGAACACCGCCGAAGCGAAATACAAATCGCAGCATGGCGCTTACGCCGATTGGAGCGAGCTGTACCGTTTCATCGTGAATGGGGACGCGTCAATGCAGCCGCGGTTCAGCGGCTTGCAAATCACCGCTGGTCCTGAAGTCGTCCCCGGCTGGAATCTGAACCTGATTGCCTCCGCAGACCGTCGCGGCTATGAATTCGCTCTGCGAAATGTTGACGACAAGGCCTGTCGCTTCTCTTTTTTCAGCGATGAGAGTGCTCTGATTTATCAGGGCGACGTGATTGGCTGCCCATCTGCGCAGGTGATTCCCGCGAGCCAATAGCATCTCGCTGCGCGCGTTGAAAATCGGCACGCAATGTCAGAAAGCCGCGCGCGTTTTCGCTCGCTATTTCCACGGCCTGTAGTATCCCGGCCCGACGCGCAGACTGTGATGCCAGGCCACCGGAAAACTCCACCACGCGATTGTTCCAAGCATGGCTTGAATCAGCGTAAGCGGTAAAATATTTCTGTGCCGCGCGAATAGCCGCGCGAACACTACGCCGCCGACGAATGTAAGCGGCACAAGCACCGGATTCGGCCAGTGACACGCCGCGAAAATTGCTCCGGCAAGCAGCGCCGCGACCCACTCGCGCCGCAAGAGCGACAGGAAGCGATTCATCAGCAGAGAATTGAGCGCGACTTGCTGCAACAGGCAAAAGGCGAAGTAGCTCCACAGCCGCTCGGTCGAGCGCAGATTCTCTGGAATGTGCCATGGCTGTCCAAGAACCAATCCCGTCGCAATCAGCGCCGCGGCCATTATCGCAAATGCGATCAGCGCCCATTTCGTCGCCGGCCACAAATTATCCGCGCGCCAGCCCAGCGTCTTCGGCGTGTCGCGATGCAGCAAGAAGGTCGCGGCGACCCACACCGGAAAAATAATCCATACGCGGCGCGCCGTGAATTCCCATCGCCAGATAAATAGCAGCGTGAAAATCGGAATCCCAGTCACGTCGATAAGCGAAAGTATGCGCAGCGCCCGTTGGTTCATTTCTTTCTAAGATGCGCGCAGCAGTTTTTCGGTCAGCTCCATGGCATCCGTGCTGTCCATGGCGGAATCTTCCGCGAGCCATTCGCACGCGATATCCGGAAATCCCCGCCGCGTAATCGCAGCGGGCAATTCGCGCAAGATTCGACGCGGCTCGCGCGCGAGAAGTTCACCGATAGCCTCAAAAAGAATTTCATGGTCCGCGTCGCGCCATGAGTAATCGGCCAGCCTGCGCGCGACATTTTGCTGAGCTGCCGCGTCTGCTCCGCCTGCGCACAAGAATCGCAGCACTTGCCGTTCGCTTTCCATGCGCGTGTTTTCTTTCGGATTCGGCTGCATTCGGTTTGCTCTCCGCGCAACTCGGCCGGCGAATGTCTGCACGATTTTATCGCAGCGCACAACTTGTCGCACCATGCGTGAACCCATCGCCGATCGGACCTGAGAATCCACTTCCACTACACCTTCCCACACGTCCTTCCTTCATGCTAGCGTGGTTTCAGGCGTGCGTTGACCGCCTGGATGGCAAAATGGCTGCGGCAAATAACTCGAAGAGAGACGGCACGACGTCCCCTCCTGTTTGCCCTGACGCAGGAAACGATCAGAGTGTGCGGAGGGTTGCCGGTGCCATTTCTAATCGCGACACGCCGGAATTAGAATTTTTTGTAACTCACAAAAAGCAAAGCCCCGTTCCAATTCCTAATCGCCAAATTTTCGCGGGTCCTTTGTCCCGCTCTCTCGTAAGTGAAACGAATCCCCCTCGCCGGCTTTACGCCCGACCAGCTGAATTTATAATCGGGACACAAAACTCCAGTGAGATTCCCGTAACTGACACAAAACAAACGCCGGCATGCCTTTCTAATCGGGACGAATTTCACTGCTTCCTCAGGCATTTCTTGAAGCAATTTTTTTCGCTTCCGCATCCAATTCGAGAAATGCCGTGCTCGATTCCGCACCTCACTTATGCCCTCGTTGCTGCCGCGATTTTCCTCATCGCCGCGAATCCTTGCTGCGCGCAGTCCGCTGACAAAATCATTCAGCAATCCCTCCGCGCTTCCGGAGGCGCAAAGGCGCTCGCAAAAATCCATTCGTCTCTATGGGAGGGAACCGTCAGGGAATCCAACCTCCCCGAGACGGGCGAATTCACTTTGATTACCGCCGCGCCCGGCCAGTTCTATCGCGAAATCGTCTTCGGAACGGAGCGCATCGCCGAAGCCTGCAACACAAGTTCCTGCTGGGGCGAGCAGGGGAGCGGAAATCTCTATACTTTTTTCGGTGCGGAGGAAAAACGCGCTGAGGCGACCGGCCACTACTTGAACTTCGCCCTGGCCAACTACAAGAAGCAAAAGATTCAGGCGCGGTTTGTCGACACGGAAAGTGTCAACGGCCAGTCCGCCGATGTCGTTGAGCTTTCCATTCCTCCCGGGGAAACCCGCCGCGTTTTTTTCGACCAGAAAAGCCATCTCATTGTGAAAGAAGTTGTCGATGCAGCGCGCGTATCTCCTGCGGAAAGCAAAGAACGGGAGCCGGCCGGGCGTTTGTCGAAAGTTGCCGAAGCGCCTTCCGCGGGCGGAGCGCAAGAAATCGATTTTGCGGATTACCGCGCCGTGCAAGGCGTGATGGAACCGTTTCGGCTCACAATCCAGCAAGGCGGCCGGACGTTTCAAGTTTCCCTCGATCGCATCTCTCTGAATTCGAGCGTGAATGCATCTTCATTCCAGTTTCCAAATCTTTCCAGGAAACCCCTGCCCGACGTGGCCCAGCTTCTTGCGGCTGTTCAGAAAAATCAGAAACACATTGATGAAATCCAAAAGGACTACGCCTGCATGAAGCTCGAAGAGAACGACGAGACAAATGGCAAGGGCCAGGTCACCAAGCGCACCGCAACTCTCTATCAGGTTTCTTATATCGCCGGGCATGAAATTGACCGCAAGACGGAGGTCGACGGTAAGCCTCTCAATCCCGCTCAGCAACAGAAGGAGGACGACCGCATCAAAAAAGGCATCGACCGCTACGACAAAGAAGCCGCGAGTCCACCCAAGAAAAACGACGATGATGTGGGCATCTCCGATTTCCTGCGGATCTCCCACTTTACCAATCCGCGCTGGGAACGTTTCCGGGGGCAGGACGTCGTCGTTTTCGATTTTGGTCCGAATCCCGATTTCAAGCCCAAGAAGCTCGTCGAAAAGCTGATCTATGACCTCGTCGGGACCGTCTGGGTGGATGCGCAGGCGCAGGACGTCGTGCGCCTCGAAGCGCGCTTCGATAATTCAATGAGGATCGGAGGCATCTTGGCGTCGTTGCAGAAGGGCTCCGCGTTTCAGTTCGAACAGTCTCTTGTGAACAACGAGGTCTGGCTTCCTTCCTACGATGAAATTCATGTGGGAGCGAGGCTCTTGATGCTGAAAACAGTTCGCGCGGACGAAATCGACCATTACTACGGCTACCAGAAATTCCACGTCGCGGCGAACGAGAAGATTAGCCAGCCGAAACAACCATGAATGCTCTGAGGATTGATTACAGCAGGTGTTCGCGAAGGAGGGCCGCAGCGTCCGCATCGCTGATAACGCCGCGCTTGGCCAGCAAACGGATCAGCCGTTGAGCCAGCACGGCAGCGGAAGCATCGCTCATTCCCGCCGGTTTGGCTGGCGTGCTTTCGCGCTCCAGATTCGCCGGGCGCGCCATCGTCAATTCCGCAAGCCACGCGTCCAGTGCGCTCTGTTTTTCCGGGCGCATTTCGTTGAAGGCGATGCCCATGCCCAGGCCGGCTTGCGAAAACGTCACCATTCCGATGGCTTCGAAGCTGAAATTGTCTTTGTGCAGCCGGACGCGCACTTCCGAATTCACCGGCAGCGGCATCAGCGTGTCCACGAAACATCCGCCGGGACCGAGGTCCGTGGTGCGGCTGGAAAATCGCGTGCCCGACTTGATTTCCACGACTTCCGCAGAGACGGTCAGTTGGTAGCGTATGGCGTTGCGCCGTTCGTTTGTTTCTTCGGCTTGGTTAGGCAAAATTGTTTTTGTCAATCGCGACATCCCAATAGCCCCCTCGAACCAAATCCGCAGCGCATCTGCCGTGTATTGCAGTGTCGCCTGAATCGCGGAGCACTGAGGAAATTGTCGCGTGGCACACAACATGGAACAAGCGTTTCAGAATCTGGCGATTCCGAAAAAGAACTGTCCCGACGTACAGGGATAGGACGATGCGAAAGTGTCAGGGCTGCGGCCCGCTCTCGGCCAGCAATTCCGCCAAGTAATTTTTCCACACGGCCGCGAGCGTGTGCGTGCCATGGCCGCGCGTTTCATTTGTAATCGGCAGCAGCACAAATCTCCCGTGCGGCACGCGGTGAATCAGTTCGTCGTCAATGTGCAATTCCGGTGGATTGACAAAATCATCTGCGGAATTAATCGCCAGCAGCGGCGCTTCGATTTTGGTCAGATCGGGCGAAGGATCGTAGTCACGCGAAGCATTGCACGCGTAAATCATGTCGTTGGCGTCCAATCCTTTGAGGCGTTCCGCGAGACTTTTGTCCAGAAACGCATCCGCTGCGACGCCGGTTGGGTACTCATGCTGCCAGTAAAGCGGCGTGCTGACCATCAGCAACTCCACATCGAGAGCGGCGCGCAGCCCATTGACTGGCTCGGTCTTGTAATTTCCGCCGTCCCACGCCGGATCGTCTTCAATCGAATCCATAATCATTTTGCGCGTCATGCGATTGCGTCCCGCGATCTGCACGGGCAGGCAAGCGAGCGGCATGAGCGCGTCCATGAATTTCGGATACGTCTCGCCCCACAGCCACGTGTGCATACAGCCCATCGAAGTTCCCGTTACCAGGCGCAAATGATTCACGTGCAGGCCGTCAGCAACCACGTCGTATTCGCCCTGCACCATGTCCGCGTAATCGTACTTTGGAAACTTCATCCGCATTCCGTCGCTTGGCTTGCTCGATTTTCCGTGGCCGATGTCGTCCGGCAGAATGATGAAATATTTCGAATCGTCGAGCAATTGGCCCGGTCCAAAGAGCACGCCGGCGAAAACGGGCCGCAAGAACTGGTGTCCCGTGCCGCCCGTGCCGTGCATGATCAGCACGGCGTTCGTCACGCGCCCGGAGGCGTCGCGTCGCGGCTCGCCGAGCGTCGTGTAATGCAGGCGCACGTTCGCAAGCGTTTCGCCATCGCGAAAATGGAATTCCGGAACCACGTAGTCGCCTTCCTTTGTGGGCCACGCCCGCGGCGAGGCTGCGGTTTGCGCAGAAGCGGGAAATGGCAGCGCGAAAAGCAGGGCAAAAATCAGAAAAGGAATGCGAAAAATGTTCTTCATCGCTCTTTCTCCCCGGAAAAATCCGCTGCGAGCGCGAACGTGCCACTGCACAGCCGGTAGATGCATATCACGCGCGGCGGCTCCTATTCAACGCTTCCTTGCATCGCGGCATAGGCGGTACAGGTTCGAATATCTCTTCGTTGACACGCAAGCCCGGCCAGAATACGCTTTCGAGCCTCGCTGCCAGCGGGTGGTGCGCTGGCCGGAATGTGTGAGTGAGATTCGCCATACGACAACGGGAGGAAGCATGAAGCGAAAGATTGCCATTGTTTGTGCGCTTGCAGCGTGCGCGTTCTTCGCGCCGAACGTCTTGGCGCAGGATACGGATGGGATGCCGAAGACGGCCGCGAAGAGTACGATGTTCGTCCGCTGCGGAAAATTGATTGCCGATGTGGATCAGCCCGCAATCGACGGCGGCGAAATCATCATCGCCGACGGAAAAGTTACGGCGGTTGGCCGCGACCTCACCGCGCCCGCCGGCGCGCAGCAGCAAGACCTGACGAAATACACATGCATTCCCGGGCTGATCGACGCGCACATTCATTTGTGGACTGGCCCGCGCGGACAATATCCGTCGCTGCCGCTCGCCACGCTGCGCGCTTCGAAGGCCATGGCGTATGCGGTTGATTCCGGCGTTGTCGCCGCGCGCGTCCTCGGAAGCGAAGGCTTCGTGGATGTCGCGCTGATGAACGCCATCAACGAAGGCACGATTCCTGGCCCTCGGCTCGATCCTGCGGCGCACGCGATTTCCATCCCCGGCGGCCACGGCGACTTCTACGATTTTCCGCCGGATCTCATGCCCGAGGATTTCTATACGCCGGAAAACGGATTCATTAATTCGCCTGCGGATGCCGAAGCCGCCGTTCACTGGCAGCTCAAATACGGCGCGCGCGTCATCAAGATTCTCGCGTCCGGCGGCGTGCTTTCGCCGCTCGATTCGCCGCTGGCGGAACAGGTTTCGGCTGAAGAGCTGAAGGTGATCGTCGAGCAGGCGCACAATGCGCACGTAAAAGTCGCCGCGCACGATGAGAATCTTCCGACGATTTGGGCCGCGCTGCATGCAGGCGTGGATTCGATCGAGCACGGCGCGGGACTGGATCAGGACGCGGCGAACTACATGAAAGAGCACGGCACGTACCTGACGCCGACGCTCTACATCGCGAACAACATCGTCGAAAACGGGCCGAAGATGCACATGGCGGACTACGCGATTCGCAAGGCAAATCTCATCTGGCAAGGCGAATTGCAAGGCTTCAAAGTCGCGCTGGCAACAGGGCTGAAAATCGCGGCGGGTTCGGACCAGAGTTACGAACCCGGGAAGGGAACGGTTCGCGACGAAATCATGACCGAGGTGCGTTTCGGCGCGACGCCAAAGCAGGCGCTCTACTTTGGTACACGGGGTTCGGCGGACTTGCTCGGGTATGACGACCTCGGCACGATCGCCGTCGGGAAAGAAGGCGATGTGGTGGCGACGGAAGGCAATCCGCTCGACGACATTCACGCACTCGAACGCGTGCGCGCGGTGATCGTCAAGGGCGAATCGATGCCAGCGGCGAATCGGTACTAGATCGCCGCCCAACTGGAGCGCGCTGGGACTCGAACGTCGGGATTCGGCGCGCCCTGCGCGTTTTCACCGAAAATCGAGCTTTGGGGGATTTTCACCGTAGACGATTTTGCGATACAAAGAAAAGGCTTGCTTTTTTTTGGAGATATGTTATATAAATTTGCTATAAACTCGCTTGTTGCGTGCAAGCGAGTTATTTTTTTGCCTGCTCCTTCAAAGATAAGCGAGGTGCTTCTTCCATGAAGCGCGCCCTTCCGATTCTCTCCGTCGCATTGTTTGTCGCTTTGGCGATGTCTGCGATTTCGCGTGCACGTGCTCAGGGAAAGGCGCAACAGCTCTCGAGCATGGATCGCGCCCATGCGGAAGAGATGCTTCAGCAGGTTCATGATGCCGTGAAGAAGGATTATTACGATTCTACTTTTCATGGCGTGGATATGGACGCACGCTACCAGAAGTACGCAGCGGCGATTAAGAACGCGCCCACACTGGGTGAGGCCTTCCACGTTATCGCGGGCTATCTTTCAGGCCTTCACGATTCGCACACCTTCTTCGTGCCGCCGTCCATAAACTACAATTTCGATTATGGGTTTCGAATGCAGATGATCGGGGATCGCTGTTTCGTCACGGAAGTGCGGCCTGAGACCGACGCCGCCAGCAAGATTCATCCAGGAGATGAAATACTTAAGGTCGGTGCATTTTCGGTCAACCGAAAGGATTTTTCGGATATCGAATACTATCTGAATTCGCTCTCGCCTCAAGGTGCTTTGGAGCTTTCTCTCCGCGATCCTCAAGGAACTATGCGGACGGAGCAGGTGCGCACGAAATTCATCACCAAACAAAAACTCATTGACGTCTCCTTTGAAACGGGCGATACCGGTTTCTGGAATCTGATTCTGGACGAGGAAAGCAGAATCCATCTCCTTCGAGAGCGCTGGGCTGAGATTGGCGATACGTTCATCTGGAAAATTCCTGCATTCAATATGGACCAGGGAGTAACAGATGACATTATGGGCAAGGCCGACAAGCACGCAGCGCTTGTCATCGACCTTCGCGGAAACCCTGGAGGCGCGGTCGACGCCCTTTCATATCTCGTCGGACACTTTTTTGATCATGACATAACGATTGCGTCGCCTGTTGGTCGGAAGCGAGATAAGGATCTCGTCGCTAAGCCTCGCGGCAAGACGTACACAGGAAAACTATTTATTCTTGTCGACAGCGGTTCCGCGTCAGCAGCAGAGCTTTTTGCGCGCACCATGCAACTCAATCACAGAGGGGTCGTAGTGGGAGATTTGAGCGCTGGCGCAGTCATGGAATCGAGAATTTACCCATTTCAAATTGGAGTCATGGGAGGCAACGACCTCATCGTCTTCTACGCTGCCTCGATTACGCACGATAACCTCATCATGACGGATGGAAAGAGCCTCGAAAGCGTTGGCGTAACGCCGGATGAGTTGATCGTGCCGACGGGTGCGGACCTCGCCGCCGGTCGCGATCCTGCGCTCGCGCAGGCGGCGCAGCTTGCCGGCGCGAAGCTCGATCCTGCCGCAGCGGGCAAGCTTTTCCCGTTTGAGTGGGCGCCACTTCAGCAGTGAGCTAGCGATCGAAAAGAGAACTCAGTCGGCTGTCTTCCGCTCCATCACCTGATCCATCGGCAAAGGAGGAACAGAGGACTCCATCTTTTCGCGGAAAGGCTCGCGCATTTGTGCTCCGCTTTCGCGCATTCCCTCATGAATTGGAAACATTCTGCGGACGAGGCGGCTCTTGCGCAATTTTGTTCCGTGGAAGGGAAGAAGGAGCGCGCCGCGGAAAATATCTTTCAAAAGAGCGCGGTGCTGATCGAAGCGCAGAAATCCGCGCCAGCCGAGCTTGGCGAGAAGATCGAGCCGCAGCGCCGCCAGGCCGAAAAGCATGTTGGAAAGCGACGCGGGAATATCTTCTTCGCGGTGATATTCGTAAAATGCGTAGTTCATCGAATCGCTGGACTGTACTTTGATGAAATTGCCGATGGCGCGGTTCTCGGAATTCGCGGCAACTTCGCGTATGAGGGCGTGGAACATCCGCGATTCGGCTTCGAGTTTTTGGAGCGGCGCAAAGCGATTGATGAGTTTGGCGCCGAGCGGGTCCCAGAGGTAGTCGTTCATCAGCAGCGGCAGCCCAAGATGGAAAAGTTTCGTGACGATCAAATGCACGCGCAGATGGCATTGGTAGGCGTCGCCCATGGCCTCGTATAAGCGCGTCGTATCGCGCGTCAGGCTGCGTTGCAGCGCGATGATCGCGGTGTCGAGGTCCATGGTGAATTCGCGCGTATCGTGGCCATCCATTTCGCGCTGGATCATCGCGGCGATCTGGCGAATTTGCACAGACGACAACGCCATGCCGACGCTATAGAGCGGATCGACCGTGTCGCCCGCGTCGCCGATGATGTACCAGCGGTCGGGCGAATAGCGCTGCGCGCACTCCCACATGTACGAGCTGTAGACGTTCGTGTCGGCGACCGTGCCGCTGCGCACAAGCTCGACGATCATTTCGTGCTCGCGTCCGACGCATTCCAGAAAGCGCTCCATCGTGTGAATCTGGCCGTGCGGATAAATGTCTTTGCGATACGTAATGCCGATGCTGATGAACGGCTCGCCGTCGGGCGAACGCATGGGGATCAGCCAGATCCAGTTGCCTTTGCCGAAAAAATGGTGCGTGGCGAAATAGGGAACGAAAGCGCGATTTTCTTTTTTCACCGCGCGAATGCGCGCGAGGATTTCGGGATTAAAATTCTTCAGCCGGAACCAAAAAACGTCCTTCTGCTCAGCGACTGTTTGTTGAAGTCCCAATAATTTTTGGAGTACGCGATTGCGGCCCGTGCCGTCGATGAGCCAGCGCGCTTGAAGCGTGCTTTCCTGCTGCGCGGAATCGCGCACGGTGAGCGTGTGCAATCCGCCGTTGTGGCCGAGATTCACGTTCGTTACTGTGGCGTCGAGCAATTCGACGCGCGTTTTCAAGTTGCGTTCGCGAACGTGACGGTCGAATGTGAAGCGGTTAACCTGGAACGAGAGCAGAGGCGGCACCGTAGCAGTTTCATCGACAACGTAAGTACGGTCGGTGGGATTGTCGATGTCGGGTTTGTAATAGTAAGTGAGCCCGTATTTTGGGAAATGATTTTCGATAAGGTAGTAGCCGAGACCGAGTTCGAGAAGAAAATCAATGGTGATTTCGACGAAAGATTCGCCGACGATTGGCCGATTTTTGTGCGGCCCTTCGATGACGCCGATGCGAATCTGCGGGAATCGCATCCGCAGGTACGCCGCAGCGAGCTGCCCCGTCGCCCCGCCGCCCATGACAAGAACATCGAATGCCTGTGCGCTCATGCAACCGACTCTTTGTTCGTGTTCGGCTGGCGCTCGAGGGAGGCGCGATCCCATCCGGCGCGATCTGCGGCTGCTTCATAGGACGTCTGCAGGAAATCGAGGAGACTGGCGCGCGGGTCGGGGTTGCGGCGGACATCTTCGTAGGGCAGGAAAAATTCCGACATCTGCTTGTTGTAGAAAGCCGCCGCAGGGCGAAGCTGCGCTTCGGCGAAGCCGGGCGGTTCGGGCGCTGCATAAGCATAAAACGCAGCATCGATCACGCCTTCGTTCCCCGGCCAAAATCCCGCGCTAATGACTTCGTGCGAGTAGGCTTCGCGCGTGACGGCATCCGCGCCGGGGCGCTCGGGAGCGCGGCGGCCGGAAAAACGCGTCACGGCCAAATCGAAACTGCCGAAGAAAAGATGCGCGGGGCTCGATTTGCCGATGAAACGCGTGCGAAATTCCTTAAACACGGAATCCACGGAGACGAGCGTGCGCCAGAAGCGATTGGTGTATTCGGGATCATAGGACGCGTGCGTGCGGTCCTGATCGAAGCGAATCGGATTGGGAACTTCGACCGGCATGGGCCAGATTTTTACGGGAAAGCCGAGCGAAGCAAGCGCGCCCATGAATTCCTGATAGAACTGCGCGACGGATTTTGGAGCCAGCTTAATCGTGCGCGAGTCGCCTTCGCATGTGCGAATTTCCAAAACGTGGCGCAGGAAATCGAATTGAATCTCAAACGCGCGCTGGCCGTAGGGAATCAGCGAAGTCGTCAGGCCGCTGTTGTTGACGTAAAGTGTGGCGTCCCACCAATGATTGATTCGCGGCGAAAGCGCGATGCGAACTTTGCCGGCCATTTGCACCCACATGTGCAGCGTAGCGCGTGTCGGCTCCCATTCCTTCAGCGGCAGGGCCGGCCAGGCGCTTGCCTCCGCGGATTTGGCTTCAGGCATCATACGGATGAACTCTCAATCTCCGGCGACTGGCAGCCATCGGTTCGCGGTCGCGTATGTTACTCCAAAAACATTTCGTCCACGTAGCACCAGCGCCAGTCTTCGCCCGGCTCGAACGATTGAACGATCGGATGCTTTGTCGCGTGGAAATGCTTCGTTGCATGCTTGTTCTTGGAGGAGTCGCAGCAGCCAACATGCCCGCAGATCAGGCACAAGCGCAGGTGGACCCACGAATCGCCCGTAGCGAGGCACTCTTTGCAGCCCTTGCCGCTGGGCGTGACCTTCCGAATTTCGCTGGTGTGTGCGCAAGTCTCGCTCATTTCCGGGCCTCCGCATGGATTTTACGCCACGGGAGCGCCTTGAGCTATCCAAAACGTGCCCCGAGCCTTGAGTTTTGCCCGGGATGCGAGAAATGGAGCGGTTCCGGTGGCATTTAAGAATCCGAAACAGCCGGAGGCAAGATGCGCTTGCATCTGATATGCTAATTCGTTTGGATGATGCAGGAAGAAGGCGCTGGCCCAGGAAGCAAGAACGAAATGCGCGAATGATCCGGATCGTCGAAATCCCGTGACTCTGTCGAATATCCGCAAACCAGGCTGTTTTCGCACCAAATCCAATCGCGCCGATGAGGCGGCACTCGATATTTTTCGGTCAGATTTTTTTCTTTTCGCCGAATTGGCGTGCCCTGGAATTTTTGTAAATCGAAGGAAATCATAGCTGAACAGGCGGCCAACGATGGTCGTACTTCAGAGGAGTGTTTTTAATGGCCATTCAAATTGCGGTTCCCCGGGAAACGCGCGCGGGGGAAAAACGCGTCGCCATGACGCCGAAAGTCGCCGAACGCCTGACGAAACTGGGCGCGACGATCCTGATGGAATCCGGCGCGGGTGCGGCGAGCGGCATTCCCGATTCCGAATATGAGCGATTCGCGACCGTAGTGAAAGATCCGGCGCAGTTATACGCCCAAGCGGATATCACGCTGCGCGTGCAGGCGCCGGATATTTCGCAAATTCGCATGATGCGCGAGAATTCCATTCTCGCGAGCTTCATCTACGCTCAGCAGCACACCGAAGAAGTAAAGCTGCTATGCGATCGCAAGATCACGGCGTTTGCAATGGAGCTCGTGCCGAGAATTTCGCGGGCGCAGAGCCTCGACGCGCTGTCGTCGCAGGCGATGGTTGCCGGATACAAAGCCGCGCTAATTGCCGCGAACCATCTGGCGCGATTTTTCCCCATGCTGACGACCGCCGCAGGCACGATCCGGCCGGCGAAAGTGCTCGTGATTGGCGCGGGCGTCGCCGGCCTGCAGGCAATGGCCACGGCGCGGCGGCTGGGCGCGCAAGTGGAAGGCTACGACGTTCGAACGTCCAGCAAGCAAGAAGTGGAATCCCTCGGCGCGAAATTCGTCTCCGCGAATATCCGCGCGGAAGGCGATGGCGGCTATGCCCGCGAGTTGACCGCCGAGGAGCGCAAGGCGCAGCAGGAAGTTTTGGCGCAGCATGTGCGGCAGGCGGATGTGGTCATCTGTGCCGCGAACGTTCCTGGACGCCCAGCGCCGAAAATTTTGCTTAGGCCGATGGTTGACGCGATGAAGTCAGGCTCACTCGTCGTGGACCTGGCCGCGGATACGGGAGGGAACTGCGAACTCACGCAGCCCGGGCAGGAAATTCACCATGGCAATGTGACCATCCTCGGCGTCTTGCAGGTGGCCAGCATGCTCGCCGAAGACGCCAGCCAGATGTATGCGACGAATCTCTATAACCTCCTCAGCCTGTTTCTAAAAGGCGGAAACATTTCATTCGACTGGAATGACGAAGTGATCGCCAGGACCGTTCTTACGTTCGCGGGCGAAATCAAGCACGAACCCACGCGCGAACTTCTTCAAGGAGCAGTGAAATCATGACCGGATTCGTAGCGCTCTATATTTTCTTGATTGCGGCTATCGCGGGATATGAAATCGTCGCCCGCGTACCTGTGATTCTGCATACGCCGTTGATGTCCGGTTCGAACTTCGTCCACGGAATCGTCCTCGTCGGCGCGATGCTGGCGCTGGCGGAAGCGCGCGGGCCGCTCGAAGTATTTGTGGGTTTTGTGGGCGTGGTGATGGCTACGGGCAACGCCGTCGGCGGTTATGTTTCCACCGAGCGCATGCTCGAGATGTTCCACAGCAAGAAGGAGAAAGCATAGTGAGCCACATTCTCACAGCCTTTCCCCTGCAAGCCAGCTACTTCATCGCCACGCTGCTCTTGATTCTGGGCCTCAAGCGCATGAGTTCGCCGCGCACGGCGCGCAACGGTATCTTGTGGGCCGGCGTCGGCATGCTGATCGCTGTGGCGGTCACGTTTGTCTATATCCCCGGAGTCTCGGAATTGATCATACCGGGGAATTCCGGGCAGCGCCTCGTGCTGATTTTTTTTGCGGTCGCTGTCGGAGCGGTTCCCGCGTGGTGGACCGGGCGGCGAGTACCGCTGACGGAAATGCCGCAGATGGTGGCCATTTACAACGGCCTTGGCGGCGGCGCGGCAGGGGCCATCGCTGCGGTGGAGATGTACAGCGGCCGCGCGTATAGCGGCTCGCTGGCGTTTCCGATTATCGCCGTCATCGGCGCGCTCTTTGGCGCGACAGCTTTCGGCGGCAGCGTGGTGGCCTTCCTGAAACTTCAGAGCTGGATGGGCAGCCCGCGAATTCCCGGGCGGCATTTCATCAACGGAATTCTTTCGCTCGCAGCGCTGGCGCTGACGCTGGCGAGCATTCATCCGGACTGGGTTTCAGGATTGAACCTTTCTGTCGATGTGCTTATTAGCATTTTCCTCGTCGTTTCGCTGATTCTTGGAATCTTTGTCACGCTGCCCATTGGCGGCGCGGATATGCCCGTGGTGATTTCGACGTACAACGCGTGCATTGGCCTTGCCGTGGGCTTCGAAGGTTTCGTGGTGCAGAATCCGGCGATGATTATCGCCGGCACGATTGTCGGCGCAGCAGGAAGTTTGCTGACCGTGCTGATGGCACGCGCGATGAATCGCTCGTTCCTGAACGTGTGGTTCAGCGGATTCGGCGACGTGGCAGCGACCGCGGCTGCGGGCGGCGAGGCGCGCACGATGAATGCGATGGAAGTGCGCGACGCAGCGGCAACGATGGCATATTCGGAAAACGTCATCGTCGTGCCGGGTTACGGGCTTGCCGTGGCGCAGGCGCAGCACAAATTGTGGGAACTCGTCCAGATGCTGCAGGCCAAGGGCGTCAAAGTGAAATTTGCCGTCCATCCCGTCGCCGGACGCATGCCCGGGCACATGAGCGTTCTGCTGGCCGAAGCGGGCGTGCCTTACGATCTGATTTACGATCTCGAAGAGATCAACAGCGATTTTGCGAACGCAGACGTGGCGCTCGTGATCGGCGCGAATGACGTTGTGAACCCCGCGGCGCGCAGCGACAAGAGCAGCCCAATTTACGGCATGCCGATCCTGAATGCCGACCAGGCCAGGCAAGTCCTGGTCATCAAGCGCGGCAAGGGTGTAGGATTTTCGGGAATCGAGAACGAATTATTTTTCGGCCCGAACACGCACATGGTCTTCGGCGATGCACAAGGCGTGATCACGCAGATGATTCAGGCGCTCAAGGAAGTCTGAAACGCGTACAGACTTCCAACGGCGGAGAGCAAGGAGAACGAACATGATTGCACGCCACTGGCGAGGCTGGACTAAAATCCCCAACGCGGACGCCTACGAGGCTCTTCTGAAGAACAAAATGCTTCCCGGCATGCGGGCCATCGAAGGCTATCGAGGCGGATACGTGTTTCGCTGCGACGGCCCAAACGAAGCGGAGTTCGTGGTGGTCAACCTGTTCGACTCTCTGGAGGCAGTGAAGCGATTTGCAGGCCCGGATTATTCGGTTCCGGTCTTCGAACCCGAAGCGAAAGCGCTACTCTCCAGAATCGAGGCCGTTGCAATGCACTACGAGGTGCGCGCAAACACGCACATGGCCTTCGGCGACGCTTAAGGTGTGAGCACCCAGATGATCCGGGCCCTCAAGGAAGTCTGATCCAGACCTACACGAAGGAAGCTCGGCGCCTCGAAGGAGAGATTCGGGATGCGAAATACTACAACGGCAATTGCTCCTTGGCTTGAAGTTCGCCGCGGCAAACGCGCGATTGAGTTCTACAAAGCCGCGTTTGGAGCTATCGAGCTACACCACGTGGAATCGCCGGATGGCGAAATCGTGTCCCGAATGTCCATTGACGGCGCGGAATTTTGGCTCAGCGACGAATCGCCGGAGAATGGCAACATCAGTCCGGAAGGCTTGAAGGGCTGCACCGTGCGAATCATACTGACTGTCGCGGACCCGGACGCGGTCTTCAATCGAGCGCTGGCCGCCGGCGCATCGGAAGTTTACCCGGTGAACGAAGAACATGGCTGGCGAGTGGGGCGCGTGATTGACCCCTTCGGGCACCATTGGGAAATTGGCCGCCAGATCGAGCACTAGCAACTGGCCGTGGGAAAACACTTGCGGTGAAAGTGGTGCCGAGGGGCAGAGTTGAACTGCCTACGCCGGCCTTTTCAGGGCCGCGCTCTACCGGTGAGCTACCTCGGCACGGGACGTCTAATCATCTTACGGACGCGCGGCAGGCGTGTCAATTCGGATTGAATTGCGCGAAATGAGGGCTATTTCATCGATTCGTCGAATTCGCGCATCCAGTCTTTTTTCTTCAAGACTTCGCGCGGGCGCGAGCCATCCGGTGGGCCGACGATGCCGTCCTTCTCCATGATGTCGATTAAACGCGCGGCGCGGCCGTAGCCGACGCGCAGTCGCCGCTGCAGCGTGGAAGTCGAAGCGCGGCCCATTTCGCAGACGACGCGCACGGCCTCTTGATAGAGATCGTCATCCACATCGTCCGCGCCACCGGCATCCGCATCGGAATTGCCGGATGCGTTCTCGTCCTTCGGCGGCTTGAGCAACTCTTCGTTGTAAATCGCCTTGGCCTGCTCGCGCCAGAATTCGCAGACGGCGGCGACTTCCGACTCCGTGACCAGCGGCCCGTGAATGCGATGGATGCGCGATGAACCGGCAGGCAAATAAAGCATGTCGCCGCGGCCAAGGAGAGATTCCGCGCCATTGGTGTCGAGAATCGTGCGCGAGTCCACCTTGCTGGCGACGCGGAAGGAAATGCGCGCCGGAAAATTCGCCTTGATGAGGCCGGTGATGACGTCAACCGACGGCCGCTGCGTGGCGAGAATCAAATGAATGCCGACGGCGCGCGCCATTTGTGCCAGGCGCGTGATGGATTCCTCGACGTTGGTTGTATCTACCATCATCAAATCAGCTAGTTCGTCGATGACGATGACGATGTAGGGCAGCGGCTTGTGCTCGGTCTCTTCGGTCTCGTCGAAAAGCGAAAGCGACTGGCCTTTGTCGAACGCGCGGTTGTACTGCTCGATGTTGCGGACGCCGCGCTGTGCGAGAAGCTTCAGCCGCCGCTCCATTTCGCGCGTGGCGTTGCGCAGGACGTTGGACGCGACTTTGGGATCCGTGACTACGGGCGTGAACAAATGCGGGATGTCTTCGTAGAGTCCAAGCTCGATGCGCTTGGGATCGACGAGCACGAGCTTCATTTCGTCAGGCGTGCATTTATAGAGCATGCCCATGATCATCGAATTGATGAACACGCTCTTGCCCGTTCCCGTGGCGCCGGCGATGAGCAAGTGCGGCATCTGCGCCAGATCCGCCGCGCGAATCTGGCCGACGAGGTTCTTGCCGAGCGGCAGCGCCAGCTTCGTGCCTGCATGCGAAAATTCCTGCGACTCGATCACTTCGCGCAGCGCGATGGTCTCGCGATGCGGATTGGGAACTTCGATGCCGACCGTGGATTTACCCGGAATGCGCTCGATAAGAATTGACTCTGCCTTCAGCGCCAGGCAAAGATCGTCAGCGAGGCCAGTGATGCGGCTGTATTTGATTCCTGCCTCAGGCTTCAACTCGAACGTCGTGACCACCGGGCCGGGATTGATCTGCGTAATGTGACCGGCGACGTCGAATTCCGCGCATTTCTGTTCGATGGCGCGGGCGTATTCTTTTAGCTCGGATTCCGTCATGCGCTCGCTGCGCTCCGCCTGATGCAGCAGCGCTGGCGAAGGCAGGCGAAACGAAGTCTTGCCTTTTGCAATCTTCGGCTCGCTTGCGGATTTGCGCGCTGGCGCGGAATCCAGTCGCTCGCTGAATGTGATTACAGGCGCAGTGCGCGAGGACGCGGGCGCTTCCTCCGCTTCCGTCTCTTCCTCCAGCGCAGCTTTCGATGATTTCACTTGCGTGGGAACGGCGGGGCGTCCGGCAATCTTGATTTCTTCCACGCGCTTACGAAGCTTCTCCGACTCGCGCGCTTCGCGCCAATCCTTGAAGCGGTCGATGAGGGCGTAAATGTGGCGGCCGATGAATCCTTCGGCGCCGAGCGGCCCGCCCATTTTCTTTGCTGTGCCTTCAAACGTGAAATGCGTCGTCAGGAAAAGCCCTGCAAAAATGCAGGCCAGCGCGACCATGTGTGCGCCAACGGAATTGAATACGGCGCGCAGGCCATGAGACAGCAGCTCGCCAAACATTCCCCCCGGCGGCAGCGCGCCGCGAACGTCCGGCACGCCGATCAGCGAGAATTCTGCCGGCAGCGAAAATGCGAATAGCGCGCAGCCGATCAGCTTGGCGATAGGCGCGGCAATCGCTTTGCTGCGAAACCAGCGCAGTGCAACGAGAAAAATTCCTACGGGGAAGAGAAATGCCGCGTAGCCGAGCGCCTGGAAAAACAAATCCGCAGTGTACGCGCCGGCAGGCCCGATCCAGTTATGCGACGGGCCGGAGACCGGCGGCACGGCAGAAACGTTGAATGACGCATCCTGCGGCGAATAGGAAAGCAGGCTCAACGCCAGCAAGGCGGCAAGCGTGATGCCGACAAATCCGATCAATTCGTTGACGCGGCGATTTTCAGTTGGTTCGAATATGCGCACAAGCTCTCCTGGGCTGTGGGGAAGGCCTCAGTATCGCATGGGGAGCGTGGGCGCTATCACGCGTGACCCATGTGGAGGAACACCAGCAACAGGATAACTATACCGAGCAGAATCCGGTAGTAAATAAATATTTTCAGCGTTCGTACTTGCAGATAACGCAGGAAAAAAGCAATCACAATCATGCCCACAATCGCCGAAACGGCCACGCTGATTGCGATTGTGGACATCGGCAGAAGAAGCGTCCCGGCGCGGTGCATCTTCATTAGTTTGGGAAGCTCCACGACAGCGGCGCCGGCAATGATGGGAGTGGAGAGAATGAATGAGAATCGCGCCGCAGCCTCGCGTGTCAGCCCACGGAAAAGTCCCGTCGTGATTGTCGCTCCGGAGCGAGACACGCCTGGGAAAAGCGCGCACGCTTGCGAAAGGCCAATAATCACGGCATCGACGAAATTCACGCGCTCCATCGGACGGTCGAGGCGCCCGGCATATTCGCCATACCACATCAGCAGACCCACGGCAATCAGCGCGCCAGCAATTGCCAAAATGTACCAGGACTCTCCCTGCCGGTCTTCAATCCGATGCTGAAAAAGCACTCCCACAATCGCCGCCGGGATTGTTCCCGCGACCAGATACCAGAACATTTTCCGCTGGTGTTCGATGTACTCGTAGCTCGCGCCTCGCGGATAATGAAACCCGAGGCCCGCGGCGATCAATTCCGTCCAGTCGCGAAGGAAGTAAAGGAGCACGGCGAAAAGCGTGCCCACGTGCAAGGCGACGTCGAACGCGAGGCCCGGATCGGGCCACCCCGCGAGCCACGGGAACAGGATTAAGTGCGCGGTTGAACTGACAGGGAGAAATTCCGTCAGTCCTTGAATAATCGCCAGAAGGATCGCCTGATAGAGGTGCAGCAATTTTCAATTCTCCTCGGCCGCGGAATTGGGTAGAGGCTTCGACATCGAGAACGCGCCGAGCCCGCCCGGATAATAATTGCGAATGCGGCCGCATGTACGATAGCCATGCTTGTGCCAGAAGGCAATCGCGGGATCGTTGTTCGTTGCCGTTTCCAGCCATACCTCGCTGACCCCGCGCCGAACGAGCCTGGCCTCGGCTTCGCGCAACAGAGAGGTTCCCACTCCTCCGCGGCGAAAGTTTTCGACGACATCCATTGTGATGACGTGGCCGTGAGTCCTCTGGCTTGCCACGATGACAAACCCGGCAATTTGACTGGCCAGGCTCTTCGCGGAAAGCCGTGCCTCGGCAACCAGGCAGTCTGCCGAAGGCAGATGGAGATACCAGCGAAGCTCTTCGCGCGTGTAAGCGATTTCCGGTTCGTAGCAGGCACGATCAACCAGATAGAGCGTGTCGAAATCTTTTGGCTGGTAGTCGCGAACTGAAAATTTCATATCCGTCCGATAATAACCGTGAAGCGCTCGCTGCAACAGGCCGATCGCGTCAGGCAACGAATGCCATCCGGCGGGCGTCAAAGGGCTGGCTGGATCGAGTGAAACGAATGTTTACCGCGCGTTGCACGCCAGAATAACAGAGACGGAGAAGTTGCTTGTCGCATGTGTGCCGTTGCCCTATATTGAGCTTGTCGGGGTGCGGAGAATCCCATGAGTGCACCGGTCGTCTGCGCGCAATGCGACAAGAGGGAAGGGCAGTGCACGTGCGATAAGTATTGCACGTACTGCCAGTCGCAGCACAATATCCGCCTGTGTGACGATGGGCTGTATTATTGTCCCGAATGCCGGGAAGCCTGCGAGCTTCACCTCGCGGAGCAGAGCGAACGCTGAAACGATGCACATCGAATTCAAAATCACCAACGATCCAAGGCTATTCGCGGGCTTGCGTGGCGCGATCGAGCACATCTCCAATCAACACGGTTTAGGAAAAGCCGATCAGATCGAATTCGCCCTCGCAGCGGAGCGCGAATGCCAGTGTAAGCTGTCGGCTGGCGGTTCGAAGGAAGCTTTTTGCGAGGTCGCGATCGATTCCTTCGAGGACCGCATAGAAATTCGGGTCGTCGCACCAGCAAACGGCCCCGTTCCGTCTGCCTCTGCGCCCCTGGTCAAACACTTCCAGAGCGATCCCGCGCGCTCGTAGAATCTATCTCGTAAAATAAGGAAAAAGCGAACCCGCCGGGGTCGGCGCGCGCCAACTACATGGGAACCGCAAAGGCGCGGTTGCGAATCAACGCGCCAATTTGATCATTGCTGACAGGAAGATCGACGTTCAGGCTGTCGCCGGACGGAGCCACCGTCACATTGGAAAGCATGTTGGCGAGGTCGGGATCCGTTTGTTGCACTTGATAGCGCCGCATCATGATCCCGCCCTGCATCATTGCCGCCAGCTGATTGGCGTCGTCGGGAGAATCACACACGGCCTGAAATTTTGCGTCCACGCCGTCGTCGGCCTGGACGTGGATCTCCATATTTCGAATGCGGTTGAGAATCGCCGCGGCCTGCGGAAACTGGCTCGCCTGCGGCAAAAGCTGATGCAGCGCCAGTTGCGTATTGGCTTTGTCGAGCACGGCCCAGACCATGCCATTGCCATTCGCCGCGCTGATGAGCGGAAAAATCTCGTCATTATTCAGCAGGCTCTCGGCTGCGCCGAAATGAACGTTGATGAGCCTTTGCAAAATGTCACGCTGGCCGAAGGCGGCTGTGTTGCTGTCGAGGAAGAAAAAGAGAATATCGTTCGCACCGGCGCCGCTGCCAAACGCCCAGAGCTTGTAGCCGTGGAAATCAATATGGGGCAGCTTTTGCTGCGCAAAAGACGCCTCCGTGGAATCAGGCGAAAATGACCCTAGCGCGACGCCCGCGATTTCATACGGATGCTGCGAAGTTGCTGAGGACGTGCCCCAGGCCAGTTCATCGATTTGCGCATCCGGATTGACTCCCGCCGAACGCAAAAACGTTTCGAACTCCCGAAAGTTCGAAGGCAGCATCTGCTGTTGCAGTTGCGCAAACCACGGCAGTTGCCGCGCGGCTTTCATGTCGATGTACGCAAACTCGCTCATGTCTTTTGGGAACATTCCGATGATATCGGTCCCTAATGTGTTCGCTTTCACTTGCAATGGTGCGAGCATCGCGCACGCCAGAGCGGCGCCCGCGAGGAAAGTCATTGCTTTGCAGTTGCCCCAGAATTTCACGGTCGTAATCCCTCCGTCCGGTTACGCGCTCATCCGGCTCGCCGTCAGCCGCGATTCAATCTCCGCTATGTCCTTGCGCATTGCGGCCACGAATGATGCGTCGGTGATCGAATCCAGGTTAATTGACACATTCGCAAGCGCGCCGCGCGCTCCAGCCGCGGCCATCAATCGTGCTACGCGAAGGTCTGAAAGCATAGAAGCGCTGGAAATGGCTTCCAGTTGCCCGAGCCGTTCGAAAATTTCCAAAGATTTACGAGCGACATTCATCGGAACCTGCGCCGCGCCGCGCGTCGCCTTCTGAATTTCTTCCTGCCGGTGGCGCTCCTCTTCGGGCGTTTCCTTGGGAAGCTTGAATGCGGCAAGAACCGCGTCATACGACCGCGCATCGCGGTCGATGGCTTCTGCGAGTTCCGCGGCGGCTGCGTGCATCTCGGCGACCGCCTGGCTGAGCCGATCCGCGTATGCCGCCTGCGATTTTTTCTTGCGCGAGAGTCCCGCGACCATTTGCGCGAGGCTCGCGGCCAGCGCACCCGCAAGCGCGGAGACCGAGCCTCCTCCCGGCGTCGCCGTCGGTTCGGCGACGGCATCGAGAAACGGCCGCGCCAGCGCAGCCAATTTCCCCGGGCCGGTTTCGAGCGGCGTTCCTCGCAGCGCCCCAGCCAGCCGGTTTTCGAAAACCTGTGCCGCCGAAAAGTTTTCGAACTTCAAATAGAAATCCGCAGTCATCTCAATCGCGCGTTTGGGAATCAGGCCGACAATTTCGCTCCCAATAATAGAGACACCGTAGCGCGCCGCTTCGATGCGCACCATTTCGAAGACGCGATGCAATGGCGTTTGCTCGTAGTCGGTCATGTTGATGGACACCTGCGCCACATGCCGCGCGCGCAGGTCCACGCCCATGGATTTCACGTAGCGCAGGCCGCCGCTCGAAAAGCGAATGGCCTTCGCAATCTTGTTGGCGATGGAAACATCCGGCGTATTCAGATTGATGTTGTAGGCGATCAGGAATTTTCGCGCGCCGACGATCACGGCTCCAGCCGTCGGATGCAAACGCGGTTCGCCAATGTCCGGCGCGCGGTCGGGATTTTTCTGCACCTCCTCACGCACGCCTTCGAATTGTCCTTTGCGGACATTTTCAAGATTGGCGCGTTCGGGCCGCGCGGCGGCAGCTTCGTAAAAATAGACCGGGACCTTGTAGCGGCTCCAGATTTCCTGCCCAATTTTTTTCGCGAGCGTAACGCAATCTTCGATAGTCACGCCGTCAACGGGGATAAACGGCACAACGTCCGTCGCGCCAAGCCGCGGATGTGCGCCTGAGTGTTTGGTCAGGTCGATAAGTTCGAGCGCCTTGCCCACGCCGCGCAGCGCCGCTTCCGCAACCGGCTCAGGCTCACCGGCCAAGGTAATGACGCAGCGGTTGTGATCTGCGTCGCTTTCGCGGTCGAGGACGTAGACGCCTTCGACGGATTGCATCGCGGCAACCAGCGCATCAATTTTGGCTTCGTCGCGCCCTTCAGAAAAATTCGGCACGCATTCAATCAGTCGTGGCATTCGGGAATCAGCCTCTATTCATTCTCATTGCTCCAGCTTACATACAAAGTTGGCAGCGTCATGGATATCGCCGCTACCTTTGTATTGCGCGGCTTGCGGATAAGGGCACAAAGGACGAGTCATCTCGGCAACTCGCGCAGCGCCTGGCGGTTGTGCGTACTTCGTTGCAATGATCGCATGCGGAGCGATGCCGCGCTCGACCCATTGTTGCAGCGAGCTAAACATGCTGTGGCTTGGATCGGCGTTCGGTTCAGGAAGCGCGCCGAAGGAATCGGGGCCCGAGCCACCGGGGCCATGCGTCATCCCAGGAACCATGTAGAGACGAACAAAACTCTCCGTTTGCTCGCGTCCCATGGTAGCGAGCACGCTATTGTAATAATTCACCGTGTTGAGGGGCGAAATCGCCGGGTCGGCCCAACCGTGATACAGAATCAACTTTCCACCGCGAGCTTTGAACGCTGTGAGCTTCGGGTCGGTTGCGTTGAGGACGCGAGCCATTTTCTTGTCTGTGAGTTGAACGTCTGCATCGAAGTTGAAGGTGCGGAAGTCCCATGTCGGATTGTCAAAAATCACATCGGAGAAAAAGTGAGTGCCGAATAAGAAGCCGACGCCCTTGTTGGTGGGGGGATGGCCGGTAATCCAGATTCTCCAGGAGTTTGGACCAAGCTCGCCGCCTGGCACTGTCCTCGGGAAGAGTTGTTGGCCTTTGGAGTCAGTCGGCCCGGCGTAAATTTTCTTAAGGGCCGTTACTTGAGGCGCGGTAAGGCAAGCGTCAGTCTCAGGACCATGGCACAGGAGGGTTTCAGCGCGGAAATGGCATTGTCTGGGATCGTTGATGATGCCGTCCTTAACGCCATCGTTGGCGTCACATGCGGCAAGCACCGCATCGTGAATGGCAGGGAGCTTGGTTGCGGGAATGTAGCTTACGGGATTCGCGTAGAGCGCTTGAGCTAACCAAATGGCGTCCACCATCAGATGAGTCCAAAAATTCGCCGGCGCTCCGGCGATGATTCCGTCATAGTCGCTCGGGAAGCGTTGCGCTTCCATGAGCCCCTGGCGGCCGCCGTTGGAACCGCTCGAGAAGTACGACTGGCGAGGCGCGCTGCCATAGAAATCGTGAACGATGATCTTGGCGATTACGCTGGTCAGGTGAATGGCGCGATAGCCGAAGTCGGCGATCTTCTCAGGGTGGCTAAGGGCCCAGTTTGCGTTTTCCGGCATGCCGACTACTTCGTGCCCGGTGTCCGTGGAAGTCGCGGCAAAACCGGCGCGCAAAGCAGTAGCGAGGTCTCGGTAATTAATCGAGCCTGCGAAGCCACCGTTGCCTACGCCCTCGAATTTTCCATTCCAGCCGTGATCTGGCATCCACACCTCGAACTTGATGTCCGAATCGGCAGTCGGCTTGATAACGCCCCCCACACGGCAAAAGGCTGGAACGGTGAGGGATTCCGGCGGCAGGGGACCTTCGCGGGGCACACTGAATGGACCTGCAGCGACCTCCGCAGCCGATACGATCGTGGTGTCAGCCAGTTTCAGAGCCGTGAGGCTTTCGCACGACCGCTGCGCCAAGCTCGAAGTTGCGAAAACGGCCACCGCCGTAAACGTAATCATCAGGAAAAGTGAGATACGTCGGTGACTCATGCCGAATTTACCTCCGCGAGTAAATGACTTGGCCGCGCTTCATCGTCAGCCAGCAATGGTTCACGCCAAAATAATAGGGTATCTCGCGGTAGTCGGCCACATCGAAGGCAGCAAAATCGGCGAACTTGCCAACTTCGAGCGAGCCGATGCCGTCGTGGCGTCCGAGCGAATACGCGGCATTGATAGTTGCAGCGGCAATGGCTTCGGCGGGAGTCATGCGCATTTGCGTGCACGCAAGCGAGAGGATCATCGGCATCGAAAGCGTGGGGCTCGTGCCGGGATTGAAATCCGTGGCAATCCCGACGATGGCACCGGCCTCGATCAGCTTTCGCGCCGGTCCATAATGCGCCAAGCCGAGATGAAAGCAGCAGCCGGGAAGCAGCGTGCAGGCGACGTTCGAGCGAGCGAGGGCGCGTATGTCGCTGGAGGATATTTTTTCCAGATGGTCGGCGCTTGCAGCGTTCAATTCCACGGCAAGCCGCGCGGCGCCGGTGCGCGCGAGCTGCTCCGCGTGCACGCGCAAACCAAGTCCGCAGGCACGCGCCGCAGTGAAAATGCGGCGAGATTGCGCGACCGTGAAAGCTCCGCGGTCGCAATAAACATCGCAAAATTCCGCGAGATTTTCAGCGGCAACCTTCGGAATCCACTCTTTGCATAGCAATTCGACATACGCATCGGCACGGCCGCGAAATTCCGGGGGCACAACGTGCGCGCCGAGAAACGTGCGCACAATTTCGATGGGCTGTTCATTGCCGAGTTCGCGCAGCGCCGCGAGAATCTTGCGCTCGCTTTCCCAATCGAGGCCGTAGCCCGATTTCGCTTCGACCGTCGTTGTGCCATGCGCGGCAAACTGCGCGAGATGGGCTCGCGCGCGCGATTTCAAATCATCCGACGAACTCTTGCGCAGCCGGAGGACGCTGTTCGCGATCCCTCCGCCGGCGCGCGCAATCTGTTCGTACGTCGCGCCACCGATGCGCTGCTCATATTCCGCGGCGCGCGACGCGGCAAAAATGAAATGCGTGTGCGAGTCAACGAAACCGGGGACAACTACGCGTCCGCCCAGGTCCAGCTTGCGCGCACGGCGCGAATCGCGCAGCGCTTCGATGCGGCGGCGCGGCCCAATCGCAGCAATGCGTCCCTCGCGAACGAGTATCGCGCCATCGCGAACCAGCCCGGTATCGGCGAGATCGCGCCCGCGCTTCGGCGCTTTGCCGCGAAGCGTCAGAATTTCGCAGCAGTTGGTTATAAGCCAGGACGTTTCCGCGTGCGGACTGTGCATTTGAAGTTCGGCTCTTCACGGTACTGAAAAGCAAGGCGAGGCGCAATACCTCGCGCTATACTTTGCCGCGCAGCGTTAAAAGCCGGGGAGGAACAATGAAGCGCAGGATGATGGCAGTGGCGTTCGTTGCGATGGCTAGCGTGGCAGCGATTGTGTTTGGATTTGCATCCGCGAGATGGACGCGTGCGCAGAATGCGGCGGTCGCCTCGGCAGAATACGACATCGTAATCCACAACGGGCACATCATCGACGGCACAGGCTCGCCGTGGTATGCGGGAGACGTCGGGATACGCGACGGCCATATCGCGGCGATTGGCGACCTTTCGGACGCGCGCGCAAAGGAGACCATTGATGCAGCAGGCCGCGTCGTCGCTCCCGGATTCGTCGACATGCTCGGCCAGTCGGAGATCACCATGCTGGTGGATCCGCACCTTCCGTCGAAGATTTTCCAGGGAATTACCACGGAGATTACCGGCGAGGGCGACACGGTCGGGCCGCAGACGGATGCAACTCTTGGGCAGATGCAGCCACAATGCCAGCACTACGGGATTACGTGCGATTGGCACACGATGAGCGAGTATTTTGCGCGCCTGCAAAAGCAGGGTATGGGAATCAATCTCGGCACATACGTCGGCGCGACGCAGGTCCGCCGAGTCGTCATCGGCGAGGACGATGTGAAAGCCACGCCAGAGCAGCTTGACAAGATGAAAGAGCTGGTGGCGGAGGCGATGCGCGAAGGCGCAATGGGACTGTCGAGCGCGCTGGAATATCCGCCGGCGCCATACGCTTCGACGGATGAACTGATCGCGCTCGCGTCGGTGAGCGCACAGTACGGTGGCATCTACGCGACGCACATGCGCAATGAAGGCGATGGTGAAATGGCTGCGCTCGAAGAGACGGAGCGCATCGCGCGCGAAGCGCATACGGGCGTCGAGATTTTTCATTTGAAGGCCGCCGGAAAGCCGAATTGGGGGAAGATGCCGCAAGTTGTCGCGTTCCTGGATAAAGCGCGCAGCGAAGGGCTGGACATCAGCGCGGATACATACGCCTACACAGCTTGGGAAAATGACCTGGCTGCCTACACTCCGCCGTGGGCAAATAATGGCGGTGACGCGAAGTTGATTGCTCGCTTGCAAGATCCCGCAACGCGCGCGCGAATTCGCAAAGACATGGTGACTCCGACGAAAGAGTGGGACAACGAATGGCAAGAGGTCGCCGGGCCGCAGGGAATCATGATTGCGACTGTGGACAACCGCGACTTATTGAATTTGCAGGGGAAGACCATCGCGGAAATCGCACAGATGTGGCATGAAGATCCGATTGATGCGATCCTGGATTTAATCATCAAAGATAAAGCGAGAACGTATGTCGTGACATTCGGCATGAGCGAACCGGACGTGCAATTAACGCTCAAACAGCCGTGGGTGTCGGTGGATAACGACGCGTCGGGGGCGTCGCCGACGGGAATTTTGGGCCAGGACCATCCGCATCCGCGCGCCTATGGAACGTTTCCGCGCATCCTGCGGAAATATGTGCGCGAGGAGCATTTGCTGACGCTGCCGGACGCCATCCGCAAATTTTCGGCGCTCGCGGCGCAGCGCGAGCATCTGACGGATCGCGGCGTGCTGAAGAAAGGAATGTGGGCGGATGTCGTGGTGTTTGATCCCGCGAAGGTGCGGGACACGTCAACCTATGAGAATCCCAACCAGCTCGCCGTTGGAATGGATTACGTGCTTGTGAATGGCGTGCCGGTGATTGCGGATGGCAAAATGACCAACGCGCTGCCGGGCAAGGTCCTTTATGGCCCCGGCTACACAGGACGCGCGCAATAGCGTAGAATTGCGGCCGAGGTGTTCTGACCATGCAGCGGATCACACGGTATCGTTTTCTCTGCGTATCGCTGTTTCTCGCCGTCTCCATTTCTGTCGTGAACGCAGCGCCCCGCCCGGGAAGCTCTCCGCGTTCTCGCAGAGCGGCGCAGACGAGCAGCCTCGGTGCAGTCAATTTCGCCATTTCCTGCGATCCCGCCGTGCAGGTGACATTTAATCAAGCGCTCGCGCTGCTGCATTCCTTCCAATACCAGCAGGCCGAGCAAACCTTCACGCAAGTGGCGCAGCAAGATCCCACTTGTGCGATGGCCTATTGGGGCAAGGCCATGTCGCTTTACCACCAGCTTTGGGATTGGCCAAGTGACGCTACGCTCAAAGAAGGTTTTCAGGACACCATGCAGGCTCAGAAGCTTCGCGCGAAGACTGAGCGCGAGCGCATGTACATCGTCGCTGCCGGAGTTTTCTTCCAGGACAACCCCAATTTGAGCAAAGCCGCGCGCATCAAGGCATATTCGGATTGGATGAATCGCATCTTCACGAAATATCCCGATGACGTCGACGCGGGTGCGTTCTATGCTCTTTCGCTGATCACTTTGCAGGGCAAGGGCGAGGATGAAACCGCGAATCGTGAAGCAGCCATCGCTATTCTCAACAAGCTCTTCGTGGTCGCGCCGAATCACCCCGGTGTCGCTCACTATCTGATTCATGCCGCGGATACACCAGAACTTGCGCCGCAGGGACTCGATGCCGCGCGTCGCTATGCGAAAATCGCTCCCGACTCTTCCCACGCGCTGCACATGCCTTCGCACATTTTTGTGCGCCTCGGCCTGTGGCAGGAAGCCATTCAATCCAACATCGCTGCCGCGGCCGCAGCCGCTGAGGCAACGAAAGCGGGCAACGCAGACCCGAGTTATCAATTCCACGCCATGGATTTCCTTGACTACGCGTACTTGCAGAGCGGGCAGTCTGCCAAAGCGGAGGATGTTGTCAGCGAATTGAAAAATGTGCCGGGTGCTGTTGCCGACGAGCATGTTGATGTTTCCGTGCCGCGAATGCTGTTGAAATCTGAGAGTGTTGCACAGAATACCGCATGGCTGACAGCTCGAAATGCATACGAGTTGCACCAGTGGAAGGAAGCGGCGGCGCTTCCGGTTGGCGAGGATAACGGCGCGCTGGAAATCACATATTTTGTGAAGACAGTTGGCGCGGCACGCATGGGTGACGCGGCGGCTGCGGAGCAGAATTTTGCAAAGTACAAGGAAGCGGTGGCGAGTTCCCAGAAGCAGGCCGCCGGCTACAGTGTGGCTTCGAGCGACACCATAGGCGAGCAGGAAGCGGCGGGCTGGGTAGCGTTCGCCGAAGGGAAAAGCGCAGAGGCGCTAACGGCGATACGTACGGCTGCTGCGCAGGAGGAAAAGGAGGGAGTGGACTCACTGTCGACTCCCGCGCGCGAAATGCTCGGCGACATGCTTCTGGAAATGAAACGCCCGGCCGATGCGCTGGCGGCTTATAAGACCGCACTTGCCGAGTCGCCGAATCGCTTTAACGCGCTCTATGGCGCGGCGCAAGCGGCACAGCTTGCCGGAAACGCGACGGAAGCGCGGGGATACTTGGCGAAGCTGGTGAAGGTTTGCAGCCCAGATGCGGATCGCCCGGAGCTTCAGATCGCGCGCGAAGAAGTGGCAAAGAAATAACCGCGCACGGGCACACTTCGCGGAGCTGTGTGCTGATTAATTGATGTCGATCTCACCCGCGCCAACGTGCGCGTAGAGCGAGTATCTGCCGGGCGAACTCTTGTGCAGCGTCGAATCCATTTCGAACGAGCGGAACAGCCCGCCCTTCGATACGTTGAACGCCGCTGCTTCCAAATCCCCGGAACTTACCGAAAGCCGCACGGGAGCATAATCGTCGGGATGAGCCAAGGCGATGTCCATTTGGCCGAAGTGGACCGCCAGGTCTTTGTTGCCTTCGACTCCGCGGATATCCAGTTCGCCCGCAAACATGCGCGCATATAGGTCCGAATTTCGCGGAATCTGAATGTCTATCTGGAAATTATCGCTCGGTCCTCCCGTCACTTTCAGTTCTCCGCGATTTCCGTTCGTTTTCAGAGAAATGCGAACGCTGCTGAGATCGCCGGAGCCGCGCGCCGAAACGCGCACCTGAATTTTATTCTCGTCGCTTCCGGTGACCGTCACGCCCGCGGAACGAAGATCCATGCGAATCTGGCCGCCGCTGGGGAAGTCGGCTGTAAATGGATTGCCGCCCTGTTCGGAGAGAGTCCGGCTTCCTTGTGCGGCGGCGGCCGTCGGCAGCAGTATGAAAAGAAACAAAGCAGCTCTGGCTGACATTTTCGAAGTCACGGGGCGCACCTCCGCTTTCTGACTGGAGATACGGAATCCATAGCAAAATAGTTCCACAGAGCTGCGTCCTCTGCGGAGATCAGCCGCCATCCCTGCGCATCCAGTTCGCGCTCTAAGCGCCGGCGGCGCGGCGTTGATATTGCGGAGCGAAGGTTTCTTCGGCGAACTGCTCGAGCGTTGTCGCCGTCGTGTTTTCTTGCGAACGCGGCTCCTGCGGCGCAAGCAGTCCCTTGTTTCCGCCGTTCCACAGTTCAATCAAGAGGGCGGCGGAACTCTTTGGAAGGCCCAAGCCAGTCAGCGCCGATTCCAGCACGATCAGTGGCAATTGAACGTAAGCCAGATGTGGCCTGCCGATCGCCCGGCCGATAATGCTGGCTGCGTCCTTCATCGTGATATCGCGCGGACCAAGGAGTTCTTGCGTCGAATGCCCAGAAAAGTTCCGGCTCGCCAGCCGCTTCGCTGCGTAAAGGCCAATATCTTTGGTTGCGACGATGGGTTGTGGAGCTTCGGCGGGAGCCGCGCCCGGAAGGGCGTTCATCATGCGAATCCCTTCGATGCTCATCAGAAAATTCTCCATAAACGATGCCGGGTGAAGATGCAGAAGGTTGAGGCCGGCGATGCCATTCAACTTTTCCTCCATTTCGTGCAGCCCGACGACGGGGCCGGTTCCCGCTGCATGCTGCCCACCAATGCTGGAGAGCACGACGGCATATTTCACGCCGGATCTACGCGCGGCAGAGGCGTATGCATCGCTGATGCGCCCCTGATACGCGCGGAAATCTTCGCGCTGCAGTGCCTGGGGAATCACCAGGTAGACAGCGTCCGCTCCGTCGAAGGCGCGCGCCATCTCCTCCGCATTTTCGACGTTGGCTACAAACGCTTCAGCGCCCTTCGCTTTGAACCGTTCGAGCTTCGCCGCGTCTCGTCCGATGGCGCGAATCTTTTCTCCCGCAGTCAGCAGCGCCTCCGCCGCCGGACTCCCTGTATTTCCCGTGGCTCCTGTGATTACGATCATGGCAGCCTCCTCGTCGCTTTCGCTTAGCTTTTACCAGCGGAACGCAAAACTTGGCCGGGCCGGTTTTTCGGTTGTCCCTGTCGAATGAGATGCGCAAACTGGCGCACAAGGATGAACTTAAGAATCAGAAAGGCTACAGCGGCTCCAAGCAGAATGTTTCCCCATAAATGGGAAGCGCGGTAAACAGACACTCCTGCAATCGCCGACGCAAGACAAAAAATCAGCGCAACATTGCTGAGGAGAAAAGCCCGTCGCGCCGCCACGGCGAGATCCTGTCTTCGCGCGATCAAGATGCTGACACTAATCGCCGCCAGCGCGGAAAGCGCCATGAGCGCCAGCAACCCGAATTGCAGTTTTGTGTTCAACGAATCTCCGCAGCATCATGTTTCTGCAACATGGTCTTCCGGCCTCTCCACAGTAAGGCTAGATACGCCAGCCAGAGGATCACCAAAATTCCGATGAGCACCACGAATGTCCTCGTGTCAAAGATCGAGAATTGCCAAACCGGCGGGAAGAAGAATCTGGCCAGCGCCAATCCCACCAAAGTGAATAGAAATATGGTTTGGACAAGATATACCGCGCGCGCAGCCTTTGAAACCGCAGCGCTGCGCGACACTCGAACAGTCGAGACAATCTTCATGGTCGCAGCAATGACGCCGATCACGGCCAAAGTGACGAATTTCGCTGCCGGGAAATGCACGGAAGCATTACTCCTCGCTCTGCTTTTCAGAGCATCGGAACTCGGACGTTTTTCTTCTTCGCGAAATCGATCGCCTCGGTATAACCCGCATCCGCATGCCGCGCCACGCCGATACCCGGATCATTGGTCAGAACGCGCTCGATGCGCGAGGCCATTTCCTTTGTGCCATCGGCGACGGTGACTTGTCCGGCGTGCACCGCATAGCCGACTCCCACGCCGCCGCCATCGTGAATCGAAACCCAACTTGCGCCGCTCGCCGTATTCAGCATCGCATTGAGCATCGGCCAGTCGGCCACGGCGTCAGAGCCGTCGCGCATGCTTTCCGTCTCGCGATAGGGCGAAGCGACCGAGCCGCAATCGAGATGATCGCGGCCAATCACAATCGGCGCTTTCAGCTCGCCGCGCGCCACGAGATCATTCATCGCCACGCCAAACTTGTCGCGTTCTCCATAGCCAAGCCAGCAGATGCGCGCCGGCAGTCCCTGAAAATGAACGCGCTTCTGCGCCAGTTGGATCCATCGGCAAAGAGATTCGTTTTGCGGAAACAGTTCCAGCACGAGCTGATCCGTCCGGTAAATGTCCGAAGCCTCGCCGGAGAGCGCCGCCCAGCGAAATGGTCCGCGTCCTTCGCAGAAAAGCGGCCGTATATATGCCGGCACGAATCCCGGGAAATCGTATGCATTTTTCACGCCCTGCTCGAACGCCATGGTGCGAATGTTATTGCCGTAATCGAATGTCACCGCGCCCATTTTTTGCAGCTCGAGCATTCCTTCGACGTGCTTCGCCATCGACTCCATCGCGCGCCGGCGATAAGTTTCAGGATCTCGCTCGCGCAGCTCTTTCGCTTCCTCGAGCGTCAGGCCTTGCGGAATGTAACCGCCGATCGGATCATGCGCGCTGGTTTGGTCGGTCAGCAGATCGGGCACGACGCCGCGTTTTGCCAGTTCTGGAATCAAATCCGCGCAATTTCCGATCAGTCCAACGGACGTCGCTTCGCGCTTGCGCACGGCATTTTTCAAAATGCGCAGCGCCTCGTCGAGCGAGTTCACCATCACATCGCAATAGCCGGTCTTCAGGCGTTTCTTGATGCGCTCGGGATCGACTTCAATACCGAGAAACGCCGCGCCGTTCAACGTCGCCGCCAGCGGCTGCGCGCCGCCCATACCGCCCATGCCGCCGCTGACAACCAGTTTTCCGGAAAGATCCGCATTCGCGCCAAAATGCTTTCGCGCTGCAGCGGCGAACGTCTCGTACGTCCCCTGCAAAATCCCCTGTGTGCCAATGTAAATCCAGCTTCCCGCAGTCATCTGTCCGTACATCATCAGACCCGCGCGCTCGAGTTCATTAAAATGCTTCCAGTCGTCCCAGTGGCCCACAAGGTTCGAATTCGCAATCAGCACGCGCGGCGCATAGGAGTGCGTGCGGAAAATCCCGACGGGCTTGCCGGACTGCACCAGAAGCGTCTCGTCGTTTTCGAGGCTGCGAAGCGAGTTCACAATCGCGTGAAAGCAATCCCAGTTCCGCGCGGCTTTTCCGCGTCCGCCATAAACGACCAAGTCTTCCGGCCGCTCGCCGACTTCCGGATCGAGGTTGTTCATCAACATGCGCAACGCGGCTTCCTGCTGCCAGCCCTTGCAGGAGATTGCCGTTCCGCGCGGCGCGCGCATTGGCTGATAACCGGTTCGCTCTTCGATGGCCAGCTTCGCCATGAACCCTCCCAACGCCGCCATATTAGCGCATTGTGTGCCGGGATGAGTAGTGCCGAACTCTCCGGTAGCGGCATCTGCGTTCCCCCCGCCGAAACGCCTTCGCGCGTTCGTTCTTCGACTGTTGTTGCGTGAAAAACTCGCGTGGTTTAGAGTGACCCACCGATGATGAGCGGCCCCGGCAATTACCCATCGTTGACAAAGTTATTTCTCGACGCGGCCGGCCAGTACCCGAATCCTCGCGCCCAGATCTATCGCGTGTCAGAAGGGAACTGGCAGGCGCATTCCTCCGCTGAAATGCTGCGTCGAGTCGCGGGTCTGGCGAAGGCGCTCAGCACGCTGGGCGTGCGAAGCGGTGATCGTGTCGGAATCTTCGCGCCCAATTCCGCCGAATGGCACATCGCCGATTTCGCCATCCTCGGCCTCGGCGCGGTGGATGTTCCAATCTATTACAATGAATCTCCGGATCGCCTCGAATACATCTGGAACGACGCTGGCGTTAAGGTTGCAATCGTTTCCGCGGGTGTGCAGGAAGAAAAAATCGCCGCCTCTCGCAGCAAAATTCCTGCGCTGGAGAAGATCATCGTCTGCGGCGGCTCCGCGCCTCCGCGTGGAGATTTTCTTGACTACGCTGCGCTCATCGCCAGCGCCAATGACAGCGACATCGCCGCTTACCGCGCCAGCGCTGCTCTCGTGCAGCCCGGCCAGCTCGCGACGCTGATTTACACGTCAGGCACGACCGGCGAACCGAAAGGAGTGATGCTGACGCATTCGAATCTCTCTTCCAACTCCATCGATGCTACTTCGACCATCGGCTATTTCCGCGACGATCTGCAGCTTTCCTTTTTGCCGCTTTCTCACGTCTATGAACGCATCTTCGACTACACCGCGTTATTCCACGGCGTCAGCATCGCTTATCTCGATAAAATCGATGATCTGGCCAAGGCTTTGCTCGAAATCCGTCCCACCATCGCCGCCGCCGTCCCGCGCGTCTTCGAAAAAAGTTACGCCAACATTCTCGCCAAGGGCCATGAGGAGAAGGGAATCCGCCGCAAAATTTTCGACTGGGCCATTCGCGTGGCTTCGGCCGCTTCGCGATGGAAGGCTTACGGCGAAAAGCCATCCTTGTCCCTGAAGCTCCAATGGAGCATCGCCAATCGCCTCGTTTACTCCAAAATTCGCGCCGGCGTCGGCGGCAATTTGCGTTTTTTCTATTCAGGCGGCGCTCCGCTCGAGCGTGGTCTGGCGGAGTTTTTCTGGACCATCGGCCTGCCGCTTTATCAGGGCTACGGCCTGACGGAATCTTCGCCCGTAATTTCCACAAATACGCCCCAGGCCAACAAGGTCGGCACGGTCGGTCCGCCAATCCGCAATTGCGAAGTAAAAATCGCTGAGGATGGCGAAATTTTTGCCCGCGGCCCGAACATCATGCGCGGCTACTACAATAAGCCCGATGCCACGCGCGATGCGCTCTCTTCCGATGGCTGGCTTCGCACCGGCGACGTCGGCCATCTCGACGCGGATGGTTTTCTTGTGATCACCGACCGCAAAAAAGAGTTAATCAAGACCGCTGCCGGAAAATTCGTCGCTCCCGCGCCCATCGAAAACAAATTGAAAACCAGCCGATTTATTTCCAACGCCATGGTCGTCGGCGACCGCCGGAAATTCTGCTCCGTGCTGATTGTGCCCAATGCGGCTGCGATTCAGGACTACGCCCGCGCGCAAAACGTCAATCTCTCCGCCGGCGCGATTTGCACCGATCCCTGGGTGCATCGGCTGATCGAAAGCGAACTCGCTCACCTCACCGAAAGCTTCGCGCAATATGAGAGACCCAAGCGCTTTGCGCTCATCGAAAAGGATTTCACATTCGCTGACGGCGAGCTGACGCACACGCTGAAATTGAAGCGCCGCGTCGTGGAAGCGCGCTATCGCGATGTCATCGAATCCCTTTACGCCGATCTCGAGGAGCCGCGTCCGCAATCTGGCCGTCGAGCCTGAGCCGTTTCGTCGCACCAGAAACATTCCGCTTCGTTTCGCGCTTCCTTCGCGCTCCTGCTAGAATGTCTCAATAGGAGCCAATCAGATGTCCACAGGAACCGTAAGCCACAATGAAGATAGTCTCGTCATCGCCGGACGCGCGTTTCGCTCGCGCCTGATCGTCGGCACGGGAAAATATCGCAGCCTGCCGGAAATGGCCCGTGCCCACGAAGCCTCCGGCGCCGAGATGGTCACCGTCGCCGTCCGCCGTGTGAACTTATCGGATCGCGCCAAGGAATCGTTGCTCGATTATATTGATCGCCAGAAGCTCTTCATTCTTCCCAACACAGCGGGCTGTTACACCGCTGACGACGCGATTCGCGCCGCGCGTCTTGGCCGCGAAGCGGGGCTCTCCGAATGGGTCAAGCTCGAAGTTATCGGCGACGAGCAGACGCTGTTTCCCGAAACCGAAGAATTAATCCGCGCTACAAAGGCGCTGGTCAAAGAAGGCTTCATCGTTCTGCCGTACACAAATGACGACCTGATCGTCGCCCGCAAGCTCATCGACGCAGGCGCTGCCGCCGTGATGCCGCTCGGCGCGCCCATCGGTTCCGGGATGGGCATCCAAAATCTGGCGAATCTTCGCATCCTGCGCGAACGCATCACGGAAGTTCCACTGATTGTTGACGCGGGCGTCGGCACAGCATCTGATGCCGCCGTCGCCATGGAGCTTGGCGCCGATGGCGTGCTGATGAACACAGCCATCGCTGGCGCTCAGGATGCCGTTCTCATGGCCGAAGCCATGCGCGCCGCCGTCGAAGCTGGCCGCAAAGCGTTCCTCGCCGGTCGCATCGCGAAAAAACTGTACGCCACGGCTTCGAGCCCTCTCTCCGGCGTCGTGCGCTAGCATAAAAGGCGAAATTTTGCGCCGTCGCGCGTTTTACCGTAGACGATTTTTCGCACAAGGCAAAGGACTTGCGCTTTTTTCGAATCCGTGGTAAAAAATTAAATTGTAAGCTCGGTTTGTGTCCTCAAGCAGTCCTCTGTTGCACCAATTAACGCGGAAAAAATCCAAACCAGATTGTGTCCACCAGCGCGTGCACAATCGCGCTGGGAAATAACGATTCCGTCTTCATCCACGCGCGGCCATAAAATAATCCGGCGATTGTCGCCAGGAAGACGTACTTCCAGTTCGGCGCCGGCGCGTGCAGTATGTGCGAGAAGCCGAAAATCACCGAAGCAACGACCCATCCTGCGTAGCGATTCTTCATTGACCGCGAAAGCAAATTCTGTAGCAGCCCGCGAAACAGAAATTCCTCCGGCCACGCCGTGAACACCAGAATCTCAAGTCCCGTCAGCGGCGTCGCTTTCAGACTGTGCAGAGTCGGTCCATAGTGGATGAAGTGAATCGCTTCGCCGAGCGGAATGATAATGACGGCCAGGAAAAGGAAATTGATCGCCACGGCCCAGCCGAATCCGCGCCGCCATTCGACTCCGTAACCAACGCCATCGAACCGTCGAATCGCGAGAAAAACGGCAATCGCCGTATTGACCGCAAAAAGAATCGTCAGCGTGTGCGTCAGCTCGTGCGGAAACGGCCACAGCCTGTACATCCAGCGAAATTCCACGGGCAGCCAGATCATCAGCAGAGCCGCGTAGTCTTCCCAGCAACTCGTTGATTTTCCGCGTGCGCTCGCGGCCAGAAGCGCCGGAATCACAACGTACAGGACGCCAGCGCCGGCTTCGACCCAGCCAATCTCGCGGCCTGCGAGCGCGTAGAGGAGGAAAGCACATAGCGGCGCGAGTGCAGCGAGAAAAAATCCACGGCCGCGGAGAAATCCAAGAATCCGGTCTCGCGTTCGCGGGCTTGCAAGAAACAATTCGCCGCCGAGCAAAACTGTGGCCGCGACCATCGCCACGGCGAACCGCCGCCCGCCATATCCGAGCCACAATCCGCCGAAAGTTCCGAACAGCAGCAGCCCGGCCCACAGGATCGCCGCGCCCGCAAAAGGGAACTGTCGGTTTTGTGCCGCCGCGCTCATCGCGCAACAGTGTAATTCAAAACCATCCGCGTCATTTGAAGGGATTATCGCCTCGGTTCGCTGAGAATTCTCGGATAGTGCAGTGTTCGGAAACGCTTGCTTTGCGACTCGCGCTCGGCGATTCTTTTCCTGGAATGCCCGAAGCTGCAAAGCAAAGAATCGCTTATATCGACTGGATGCGCGGCCTCGCGTGCGTGGCGATGTTCCAGACGCACTGTTACGACTCCTGGCTGAGTCCGACGGCGCGCAACACTTCTTTTTTCCGTTGGTCGCAGCTCGGCGGAACGCTTCCCGCGCCGCTGTTTTTATTTCTCGCGGGAATCTCGTTCGCGCTCGTCACCGGTCGCATGCGCGATAAAGGCGCTTCGGCGAACGACATTGCCGCCACGACCATTCGCCGCGGCGCGGAAATCTTTGGCCTCGGCCTTCTCTTTCGCGTTCAGGAATTCGCGCTCGGCTATCCGTGGTCGCCGTGGACCGATCTTCTCCGCGTCGACATCCTCAACACCATCGGCATTTCCATGATGCTGATGGGCATCGTATGCCGTTTCGCGCGCCGCCGTCCGACGAACGCAGCGCTCGCTGCTGCCGTCGCCATCGGAATTGCGCTCGTCACGCCACCGCTCTGGACCACTTGGCGGTTGCGCTGGCTGCCGTGGCCGGTCGAGTCCTATATCAATGGCGTTCACAATCTCGGCGTGCCGCAGCATTGGCTTTTTCCGATTTTTCCTTGGGCGGCATTTTCATTCGCGGGCCTTGCCGTAGGATTTTTTCTCCTGAGCGATTGGGCGCGCCAGCGCGAATGGAAAGCCCTTCTGATCTTGAGTCTTCTCGGCGCGGCGTTTTACGGATTGGGCTTGTGGTTTGATTCGCTGCCGGTTCGCATCTACGCAACGTACGATTTCTGGCATAGCAGCCCGCAATTCGTCCTGATTCGCGTCGGTGTGTTGATGATGATTTTATTTTTGAGTTACGCCTGGTGCCGTTGGGGCGCGGGGCAGTGGAAGTTCAGCCCGCTCGTCGTTATGGGCCAAGCGTCGCTTCTCGTCTATTGGGTACACATCGAATTCGTTTACGGCAGGTTTTCCATCTTGACCAAGCACGGGATGAGCATCACCGGCGCTTCGTTGGGCCTGCTCATTATTTTTACGGCGATGACGCTTCTCGCTTTCGCGCGCATTCGCACCAAAGGCCGTGGTGGCGAAATTCTGCAGAAATTTCGCCGTGCACTTCGCCCCGCGGCGCAATCCTAGCGAGCATCTCTCTTCCTCTCGTGCATTTCCGATTTACTTCTTCGGAGTCCTTGTCGGTTGCGTCGGCGTTGAAGAAGTTTGCCCGCCCTTTGCGTCCGGCATGCGGAAAATCAATTCGCCCGGCCGCGCCAGTCCCATGCGGTCGCGCGCGATTTTTTCAATCGCTGCTGGGTCGGTTTTGAGGTCTTTGATGTGCTGCTCCAAATCCGCGTTTTCTTTGTCGAGTTGCGCAATCTGTGCCTGCACTTCTTGAATCTGCGCTTTCGAGCGGTGCATGGCCATCAATCCGTGCGTCCCGAAAATGTCTTGCAGCAGAAGCAGAAAAAAAGCCAGCGCGAAAAAATATCGCGCGTTTTGCCGGAAAAACGACGGTTCGCGGTCGCTCTTCATCCGCTGATCCACTTCCGCGCCTCCTCCGCCATTTCATTGGCCTTTGCAATCGACGCCGCTTCGGCATACACGCGCACCAGCGGCTCCGTTCCCGACGGCCGCATCAATACCCAGGAGTCGTCGTCAAACACGAGCTTCAAGCCGTCCGTGCGATCAGTGCGCGCCACGCGGCGTCCGCCAAATTCGGAAGGTGCGCGGTCAAACCGCCGCGGCAAGCCAGAAATAACTTCCGGCGCAAAATGCAAATTGATGCGCACCGGCCAATACGCGCGTCCCACGCGCTTGAAAAGAGCTTGCAACTGTTCCGCGAGCGGCTTTCGTCGCGTGGCCACCATTTCCGCGACAAGCAAGCATGCCAGAATGCCGTCTTTCTCCGGCACGTGCCCGCGAATCGTCATCCCCGCGCTTTCTTCGCCGCCCAGCGTGATTTTGTCGCGTTCGAGGAACGGCCCGATGTATTTGAAACCGACCGGTGTCTCAAACACCGGCACGCCGTGATGCCGCGCGACCGCATCAAGTAGATGCGTCGTCGCCACGCTCCGCGCCGCGCCTAGCTTCCAGCCGCGTGTTTCGATCAAGTAATCGAAAACGAGCGCGAGCACGTGATTCGGCGAAACAAATGTTCCATCGCCATCGAGCACGCCGAAGCGGTCTGCATCGCCATCCGTCGCCAGACCGGCGACAGCCTTTGCCTCCGAGACGGCTCTCGCGAGCGGCTTCAAATTTTCTTCCGATGGATCCGGTCCCGAGCCGTCGAAGAGCACATCGCGCTTCGTGCGAATCGCCTGCACTGCGACTCCATGCTGCTCCAGTGCGCGGTCGAGCCAGCCCGCGCCGCACCCGTGCAGCGCATCGAAGGCAAAACTCATTTTCGACGCCGCGATCGCGTCAAATCGCACCAGCTCGCCAATGCGCTTCAGATAATTTTCGTGCAAGTCAATTTTCTCGAATTCACGTCCGTCGAGATGCTCGTCCGCCTCTGTCATGCGGTCCGCGAGACGGCGCGCCCGCCCTTCGACGTCGTGCGTGACTTCCGGTAGCGCCGGACAGCCGTCGGGGCCTGAAAATTTCAATCCGTTGTATGCCGCCGGATTGTGGCTCGCCGTGATGTTGACTGCGCCTTGCAATTTGCGCCTTAAAATCTCGTACGCAATCGCCGGCGTCGGCGTTGGTCCGCCGCAGAAAAGGACTCCGCAGTGTGCGTTTGCGAGCGCTCTTGCCGCCGCGCGCGCAAATTCCTCGGAAAAAAATCGTGTATCGTAACCGACGAGCAGCTTGGGACGCTTGGAAATGCTGCGGACGTGTCCGGCGATGGCTGTCGCGGCGATGCGCACGCCTTCGAACGTGAAATCATCCGCGATGATTCCGCGCCATCCCGAAGTCCCGAAATGGATCGCATTGCCAGCCATGCGCGGCATATTGTATCTTGCCGCGCGAGCGCGCACCATTGGGGAAATGTGTGCGCGCGAAAGGGTAACGCGAGCAGAGATTTGTTTCGTGGCGCGCGCGACGAGGAAATACTCACATCATGGCCAGTGAAATTGTCGTTTTCGTGACCTGTGGAACGCGGCGCGAGGCCAATCGCCTTGCCCGCGCCTTACTTCATTTGAAGCTTGCCGCGTGCGTAAATATTTTCCCGAGTCCGATTCATTCCGTCTATCGTTGGAAGGAAAAAATTGAAACCGCGAATGAAATTTTGCTGCTAATCAAATCCACGCGGTCGCATTTCCGCGAATTGGAGCGCGAAATTCGCCGGCACCACAGCTACGAGGTGCCCGAAATCATCGCTCTGCCAGTCGTGAGCGGCTCAGAACCATATTTGCGTTGGATTAAACAATCCGTTCGTCCTGCAAGGAAGGCAGTCCGCAGCAAGCATCGCTAAATTCGCGCTAAATTTTCGCCAGCGCGTGGTCGAGGTCCGCAATGATATCCTCGACGTCTTCGATCCCCACAGATAGTCGGATCAGCCCGTCCGTAATCCCGATTTGCTCGCGGACATCTTTCGGCATGGAAGCATGGGTCATCAGAGCGGGAAGGGAAATCAGCGTCTCGACTCCGCCCAGGCTTTCCGCCAGAGAGCAGAGCTTCACATTGTTTAGAACGCTCCGCGCCGCGTCGAGCGAACCGGCGTCAAACGACAGCATCGCGCCGAACCCGCGTTGCTGCTTTTTCGCGATTGCGTGCTGAGGGTGCGAGGCAAGCCCAGGATAAATCACGCGCTTCACCTTCGGATGCGCTTCCAGGTGCTTGGCAACTTCCATTCCGTTTGCGTTGTGCCGTTCCATGCGCACGGCCAAAGTCTTGATTCCGCGCGACACGAGAAAACAATCCATCGGCGCGAGTCCCGCGCCAGCCGAGCGTTGCAGAAAGTATATTTTCTCCGCATCTTCTTTGCGCGACAAAATCGCCGCTCCCCCGATGCAATCGCTGTGCCCGTTCAGGTATTTCGTCATCGAGTGCACAACGATGTGCGCGCCAAGGCTCAGCGGCTGCTGCAAATAGGGGCTCATGAAGGTGTTGTCCACTACAACCGTAATATTTTTCTCGCGCGCCAGCTTGGAAATCGCCGCAATATCCGTCACGATCATCGTCGGATTCGTAGGTGTCTCGACGTAAATCATCTTGGTTGTTGGGCGTATATCTCGTTGGATCGCTTCGAGGCAGGAAGTGTCTGTAAAGCTGAATTCCAGTCCAAGCTGTACAAGAAACTGGGTCGATAGCCGGTAAACTCCGCCGTATACGGCCCGCGAGAGAATGGCGTGGTCGCCCGGCCGCAGCAAGCGGAAAACGCAGTCAATTGCTGCCATTCCCGAAGTGAAAACGTACGCCGCCGCTCCGCCCTCTAGTTTCGCAATGGTTCGTTCCAGGGCTTTGCGGTTGGGATGGTTCGTCCTGGCGTAGTCGTATCCCTTATTCTCGCCCAGCGCAGGCTGCACGTATGTCGAAGTCTGATAGATAGGCGCAACGATTGACCCTGTCGAAGGATCCGGTTCTTGCCCTACGTGAATGGCGTCCGTCGAAAATCCCATCGCGAAGCCTCCTCTGGCTTTTCATGGGCTGCGGAGAATTGCATAATGTCCGCCTACAGTTTCATTGGCGGCTTCGATTTCCGTTGCGAAATCCCCGCCGCGGGTATAAAAGAAATAAGGACCTCGAACTTTGCGTCACAGCCGTAAACGGCCGATTGAAAGTATCGCAGAGGATGTGCAGCCGTCAATCGGGGGTCGCTAGGCGTATATCCAGCGCGCGCTGCGCGCCATTGGTTATGAAAAATCTTCCAATGCGATCGTTTTTCCGAAACGCCGCCCTTCCCGTGCTCTTCTTTGCGTTAGCAGCAGGAGCCTCTCTCGCTCAGTCTTCGGCGAAGCCTTCAAAGAGCGCCGGCGATGCAAAGGATGCCGTTACTGACCTCAAGATTATCATCACAGGTGCGCCCAAGGCCGTGCCAATTGACAACGCCAGCGTCTATGTCCGCTACGATGAGCCGCGTTTCCTTCGGCATCCAGAGCAGATTGAGCTGGACTTGAAGACGGACCTCAAAGGGATTACCCGAGTGAAGGATGTCCCGCAAAAGAAAATCATGATCCAAGTTGTGAAGGACGGATGGAAGCCCTTTGGCCAGTATTATGTCCTCGACAAAGACAAAATGACAATCAACATCACCATGCAACCGCCTTACCATTGGTACTGAAACTGCCTTTTCTGTTGCTCTCCTTCTCGTCTTGAGTCCATGAAGCGTGCTTCGCTTGGCTTCGCTGAATGCACTAACTTTGTGCAAAGAGGATTAGGCGCTTGAATCGCGCGCGTTTAAGATGCGCGTAACACAATTTTCCACAAGGTTTTCAACACAACTGTTGAAATCTGTCGCTGCTTGGCGCATCTCAAGAAAAACGTTGCAGATTGGCACGCGCAGAGCTCGTCGGATATTTGTCGCGGCCAGGATGCGCATGCTCCGCCGGCACAGCTACTCCGTGATATGATTTGTCTTCAACAAGATGAAAATTTTGAATGAATGAGACGTCTCATCGTCAATGCGGACGATTTTGGTTTCACGCGCGGCGTCAACGCTGGCATCATTCGCGCGCATCTTCATGGCATCCTCACCAGCACGACCATCATGGCCTCCGGCTCAGCCTTTGAAGATGCAGTCGCGCTTGCCCGCGCCAATCCGAAACTCGGAGTCGGCTGTCACTTGGTCTTGGTTGGCGGCAAAGCCGTCTCCCGCATGCAAGGACGGAGCTCTCTTTCGGACGCTAATGGGAATCTTCCTTCATCTTTGGCAATTCTCGTCGCGAAATTGACGACGAATCGAATCCGAAAAGAAGACATTCGGCAGGAGATCCGCGCTCAAATTGAGCGCGTAAGGTCCGCCGGTATCGAAATCACCCATCTTGACTCGCACAAGCATACGCATTGCCATCCGCAGGTCATGGAAGCTCTCATGGTCGTAGCCGGCGAACACGGCATTACGCGAATTCGCAGGCCATTTGAGAGCACCGGCGCACCTCCGCGGCCGCGCGCTCGCAGGAAGGCATCTTGGAAGCAACGCGCGTTGGCTCGCGCTGCTCGTCGCTGGGAAGGCCGCTTTGATGAACTTTCCCGTTCGCATGGTTTGCGCTCCCCTGATTACTTCTGGGGTGTTGCCGCAACGGGGGCATTGAATCGGCAGGCCATTCTGGCGATTATAGATACCGCAGCTTCGCTGCCCGAGGGAACCAGCGAGCTCATGTGTCACCCGGGCGAGTATGACCAGGACTTGGAAGGCTCAGCGACTCGCCTGAAGAGGGAGCGCGAAACGGAATTGAAAGGTTTGGTCGATGCATCTGTGTCAGATGCAGTGAAGAAGCATAAAATACAGCTGATTGATTTTCGCCAACTTTGAGCAACGCCATGCGCCAGATCGCTACGACACCTCCCAAATACTCTGTGGTCATCCCCATGCTCAACGAGCAAGGGAGCATCCGCGAACTGCATCGTCGCCTCTCCGAGGTGATGACAGGTCACTATGATCCCGTCGAGTTTATCTTTGTTGACGACCATAGCTCCGATGCTACGCCGCAAATCCTCTCCGATTTGGCACAAGAAGATCCGCGGGTCACTTTTCTCCGGTTGAAGAAGAATTACGGGCAGACCGTAGCCTTGGCCGCTGGTTTCGATTACGCAGCGGGCGAGATCATCCTGTCCATGGATGGCGACCTGCAACACGATCCCGCCGATATCCCTCGGATGATCGATGCCCTTGAATCTTCCGATTGCGATATCGTCAGCGGATGGCGTCAGAAGCGTGTCGATAATTTTTTCTTCCGCCGCGTCCCTTCGCGGGTTGCGAACTGGGCGATGGCCAAACTTTCCGGCGTGAACATCCACGACTTTGGTACGACTTTCAAGGTGTATCGTCGCGAAACGATCAAGGACGTGCGCCTCTATGGCGAATTGCATCGTTTCATCCCGGCTTTGGCGTCGCTGAACGGCGCCAGGGTCATCGAGGTTCCCATTCGCAATATTCCTCGCCCCGAGGGCAAATCGCATTATGGTATTTCTCGAACCTCGCGTGTTTTCTTCGACTTGATCACCATTCGATTCCTCCTCCGCTATATGGCGCGCCCTTTGCAGTTTTTCGGGCCCGTCGGCGTTATCAGTTTTTTGACTGGCGGTTCCATTCTCGGGTTTTTGTTCATCGACAAAGTGTTCCGCGGAGCGCAACTCTTCGTCCAGCACGGTCCTCTTTTGATTCTTGGCTTGCTGCTGTGCCTCTTCGGATTTCAGTTCCTCTCTGTTGGGCTTCTCGGCGAGTTGATGATGCGCAACTATTTCGAAGCGCACCAGCTTCCCGTGTATCGCATTGAGCGCATGTCGGGGGCCACGCCACCGGGTAACTCCCGTCTTGACGCCATCCCGATTGCGCGCCCTCGCTAAATCTGCTATCTATAGGAATATCGCTGTCGGAATTCGCGCCACGCAATCCCGCAGCGTTTATCTTGCCGACTGGGGCGGCCGAAAGGGCAAAAGCAAGTCATGCACAAGAAAATTTTCGTCCCTGCGGCATTACTTATTCTAGCCAGTCTTTTGTGGGCGGCCGACGAACCTTGGAAGACCAAGCCTTACCAGCAGTGGGACAAATCTGACATCCAGATCATTCTCAACGATTCTCCTTGGGCTAAGAAAGTCCAAGTCGATGTGAATTGGAAATCCAACGGATCGTCTCCAGCCGTAATGGCTCAGAGCGACCAAAATGTCGAGCTCCGCAGCCACATGAACACTCAAAAGGGCGGCATGCCCGATACTGCGCCGCCGGACAGAAGCATGGATTCGGTCGGCTCGACCAACAATTCCTCCAATGCCGTTTCACCGAAGACCTCGTTCTATATCCGTTGGTACTCCTCGCGCGTCATCCGTGAGGCCCTTGCCCGCGAAGCGGTACTCGGCGGCAAGATCACAGAGGCGGAAGGCGCCAAGCTCCTCTCCGAGCCGGTCACTGATTACGAAATCATTGTCTTCGGCCCGGATATGACTCCCTTTCAAAATCTCAACGAGGATCAATTGAAATCTGATTCTTACCTGGAAGGGAAAGAATCGAAGCAAAAAGTGGTACCCGCCACCATTCGGTTGAACAAGAATCCTGCAGGCATCACCTACAGCCTCGTATTCTTATTCCCCCGAAAAACCGCGGGAGGTGCCGACGTGGCCTCCGCGCAGGAGAAGGGAATCGAGTTTGTATGCAAATTGAAGGGCCTCAACCTCCACAACGTCTTCGATACTCGCAAGATGGTTGATGAAAAGGGCGAGGATTTCTAGGATGGGCTATGTGTAGAAAAGCGCTTGCCGTTTTCTGTGTTCTGATTCTGTCGGGCTTGGTTTGGGCGTCGAACGAACCGTGGAAAACCAAGCCCTATCAGCAGTGGGATCAGCACGACCTCGATCAGATTCTCAACAGCTCTCCGTGGGGCAAGCGTCTGATCGTTGCGGCGAGCTGGCGCCCTGCCCAATTTCAGGACATGAATCAATCCGGCCAGTCTCAGTCCGAAGGGGGAGCGGCTGCGTCCGCAGGGAACCAGAACGGTGCCACCCAGAACCAGCCGAAGGGCTCCGCAATGTTGCCCAATAACGGAAGGACGGCAGACACCGGAGACCAGCCTGCCGAAGGGATGATCCCACAGACTCCGTTCTATATCCGGTGGTACTCATCCCGCGTCATGCGCGAGGCCTTGGTCCGGGAAGCGGTCTTGAAAGGTCAAATGTCCGAAGCCGATGGCGCCAAGTTTCTCGCGGAGCCGGTCACAGCGTATGAAGTTGTCCTTCTCGGCCCGGACATGACCCCCTTTCAGAGTCTCACGGAAGATCAGTTGAAGTCCGTTTCCTATCTTGAGGGCAAGCAGTCGAAGCAGAAGATTGCGCCAATCAAGATCCAAATCCAGCAAGGGGCCAACGGCAAAACCGCCAACCTGATATTCTTCTTCCCGAAAAAAACGGCCAGCGGCCAGGACGTGGCTTCTGCCCAGGAGAAGGGTCTCGAGTTTGTCTGCAAAGTGAAAGGTCTCGACCTGCACAATACGTTTGATACGCGCAAGATGGTGGACGAAAAAGGACAGGACTTTTAGAACGTTTCCAGTCCAAGCTCTGCTGTGGAAGTATCGCTGATCCAGTTCTGGTCATCGGCCCGTGTTACTCGAAGTCACGGCCCCTATCACAATATCGTTGCCTCTTGAGGAGGAAGTTTATGAAGCGTTTCCTGCAAACCGCGTCCGCGATTGCTCTTTTGACTTTGGTGGCTGGCTCGGTCAGCGCTCAGTTTCGAATCCGTATGCCGTCAGTCGCCGGCGTCTGGAATCCCGTAGTCGGCGCCGGTGCCACCTACGAAATGCAGTATTCGGACGGCACGAAGAGAAATGTAGACGTCGCTATCGTCGGAAAGGAGTCCGTCGATGGCAGCGACGCGTATTGGCTGGAAATCTCTATGACCGCCCGCCACGGCGAGGGGCAAGGCGAAGTAATCATTAAGGACCTGTTCTCCCGCGACGGTGACACTCTGACTCTCAGGCGCGCCGTCATCCAGATGCCCGGCCAGCCTCCCATGCTCATGCCCGACATGATGACTCAAAGGATGAGTTCGCAGGATGAACCTAAAGTCGTTGATTATCGCAAGAACGCCGAAGACCTTGGCAAGGAAACCGTAACCACTCCGGCTGGCACCTTCGACTGCGAACATTTCCGCGCCAAAGACGGATCCGGCGACGCATGGCTCGCTCCCAATGCCGGGGGCCCCTATGGATTGGTCAAGTCCGTCTCAGACAAAGGACGTACAACGATGGTCATGGTCAAGTCTGTCACCGATGCAAAGGATAAAATCACTGGTACCCCTCAGCCCTTCAACCCGATGGGTATGGGTCGTCCTCCGCAGCCGTAGATTCCAATTCGGCTGGCTCGTGGATTTCCGGGGCGCTTGACACTCGTCAAGCGCCTCTTTTTTTCTGCGAAAAACTCCTCGCCAGTTGGCCTCACTTCCGGTAAAAAGGTTGCGATGAATTTGCCGCCAGATAAGTTTTATCGCGCGCGAGTCACGCATCGTGCCGATATCGCACCAGACCTTTGGATGGTTCGCATCAATCCCGGTGGCGAATTCCGCTTTCAGCCTGGCCAGTACGCCACACTGGGCGTAGAAGACCCGCAGAAACAGAAACTCGTCGAGCGTGCCTATTCAATTGTCTCTGCTCCGCACGAGCCTGAACTGGAGATTTTCATCGAGCTTGTCCCGCAGGGTGAGCTGACTCCTTTGCTCTATAAACTTCATCCCGGCGATGAACTGGCCATGCGCAAAGTTCCCAAGGGCCGCTTCACACTGGACACGAAAAGCGGACGCATGAATCATCTTCTGCTTTGCACCGTCACCGGCGTCGCGCCTTTTGTGAGCTACATCCGCTCGCTCGAAAAGGACGCTCGCGAGGGCAAATTTGGCGGCGAGCATCACCTCTATGTCATCAATGCCGCGAGCCGCTCGCACGAATTCGGCTATCGTGAGGAATTCGAAAAAGTCGCCAAAGCCTTTCCTTGGCTGACCTATGTCGCCAGCATCAGCCGCCCGTGGGAGGATGGTGATTGGAAGGGGGAAACAGGCCGCGTCGAAGATTTAGTGCGCAAATACGCCGACGCTTGGGGTCTTAGCGCTTCGAATACTTCCGTCTATCTCTGCGGTCATCCGCAAATGATCGACAACAGCAAGGGAATTCTTCGCCGCCGCGGTTTTCCCAAGGAATCCATCCGCGAAGAGGTTTACTGGATTCCGGCCAAGGAAGCTCAGTCCTAAGGGTTTTGCCTCGTAAATAGCCGTCGGCCATCTCCAACGGCAAGACAGCCATAACGTAACGCGTCCCATGCCGCCTTAAGCCCCTCTGGTACTTCCCTTCAGGGGAGAGCCGCACTTCGTTTTCGGCGCACGAGTGCTCTTTCTGGTCACTCGTCACTTGCCACTCGTCACTGCTTCTAAATCGTTCCGTCTGCGTCCGCGATTTCATGAATCGCATTTCGCGTCGCGCGCAGCGGCACAGCCACGTGCACCGTTTCCTCCGGGTCTTGTACGTCAACTATAATTGACCCACCCTGCTTCACCACCGTGGCGTGTTGTTCGTGATCCGTCACTTCTACCAGCGTCCCATCCGGGCAGTTCGCTAGTCCTGAGAGTGCCGCGTCCACGACGGGCATATAGGGCTGCAGATTTTGCGCCGCGGGCTTCAGGTAATGCTTTGGCACCATTTCCAAGGTCAAGGGCACGAGCATCGCGGGCACCAGAAGCGAAATATGGTGCCCGTCGGCGCGCACTTCGTTGACTTTCACGTGAATGAATCCTTCGCTCGAGACCACAGCTCCGGCGACGAGCGCGGTGCCAACAAATCCCAATCCGATTTTGGCGAGCAGTATCATCTGCGCTCCTCCTTCGCTGCACGAGGCGGCAGCGCCGCTCAGTCGGCCGTATTGCGCGAATCGATCCACACGCGCACGGTTTGGTCCTCATCCGCCACGGTCACAAGCGTCGTGTCTCCGGCCTTTTCCAAAGCTTCGATCGCGGCTTCGATGTTAATCTGCTTGTCGCTGCCGGAACTAAGCGCCTGTGCTACGGCCCACGGAATCGTCACGTCCACCTTCTTTTTCTCGTTCTTGTCGATCACGTGCACAAGAAGGTTGCCATTCGATTTGGCTACGCGAACATCCTTGTCCGGCGCCTGTACCGTCACAAATTCGCCGTCCGGAGTGTTTTTCACGGCATCCAGAATCATCCGCAAATCGACGCCATTCGCGCGCAAATCGCCGCAGTCGATTTCGCCGCCGTGAAATTGCCCATGATTGATGGCTGGAAGCACCGTTTCAACCAGTGACAGCGGGATGTTGACCCGCACCTTTTCCTGATTGGATGCGTCGTCGACCCTTACGTGCAGATAGCGCGACGGCGGCGCTGCCAGCGCAGCCCCGCTCAAGCACAGTGCAGCCAGGCCCGCGAGTCCAATTCGTAGAGTCTTTGTCATCTTCGGACGCCTCCTTGGGCGTCCAGCTACAGTTACGTAGAGCCCTTCAAAAAAGTTCCCTGGTTATCTGGGTTCTTTGACTTGCGCGGTGGAGCTTCTCATGGCAAAGGCGCCGGGAGCAGCGCGAGCCTCTGGCCCTCTAATTTGGCAGTTGGGCGCGCATGATGCGCGCGGGCGCCAATAGAGCGCCTTTCCGGACGCTTCCGTTATCGTCCAGCTCATTCCATCCCGAGTTCGCGATGAAATAGAATTCGGCGCCCACAATGACCCCGTGCGTCGGGTCAAGTTCCGGCGTCGCGCTTTCAATCGGTTGCTCCATCGTCACGCGCGCAAAATTCGCGTCAATCTTGAAGGCCATCACGCGTTCCTGTGTCGTCCCATTTTGCACAGCGATCAGCCAGCCGTGGTCAAAGTACATGCCATCGATGCCTTCGAGCGCATATTTGTCCTGCATCGGAATCCAGCGTACGTCGCCAGTTCGCAGATTCAGCAAACCGATGCCTCGCACATAGTCTGCAACGAAGGCTTGGCCGCCAGGGACGAAAGCTGGCGTTTGCGGCGAAATGAAATCGCCTTTATCGACGCGTTTCAATTCCGTGCTACCCGTGCGTTCCAGATAGACGCCGCCGCCCGTTCCATCAGAGATCAGAAGGTCTCCATTCGCGTCGAGTGCCATGTCTCCGAGGTTGCTATGCCTCGGCCCTTCGAGGCGGCGCAGCAGTTTGCCGTCATCGAGGCTATAGCCCAGCAGCGCCGACCGCCCCCAGTCCGCCTTGGGCACACTGATGAAGCCATCCATGGCGACTTCCGTAGCCCACACGATGCGGCGCCGCGCATCAACCTTTAAGGCCAGCATCGGCCAGTTGTCCGGAGCTTTCGCAAAATCAGCCAAATGACCATCGGCACCGAGAGTGACGATCTTTCTTTCAACCACGCTCGTCAGGAAAAACCGCTTGCTCTGCCCGTCGTAATCAATGTCTTCGGGGACCAATCCCGCATCGGGAATCGTGAACGCTTTCGTCGCATGCGAGGTGGGTTGCACACTCCCAGCCATTCTTTCGAGGATTTTCTCGAAATCAGCACTCGCGCGAAGAGCGGCGAAATCCGGCAACGTCTTCACAATCTCATTGGCTTGCCCCATCTCCGCGTATATTCGCAGCTGCTTGAACGCATCCGTTGGATCACTGATATGGACATCTGCTCGCGCCAGATCGAGCAGAGTATCCGGCGAGCCATTCAGAAACTGAACCATCTTCAGCGCGCTCGCGTGAAATGCCTTCCAGTCTCCGCTCTTGTGTGCTTGACGCATGCCTGAAGTAAGACTTTGGAACTCTTCGACGGCAGAGCGGTGCTTTTGTGCCGTCAGGTTTGCCGAGAAAAAAATGAAAAGTACAGCAGCAGGCAAAATGAAGCTCGCAAAGGTCGCGCGTTTTTGCATTCGTGGCTTCGCGTGCGATCGCGTGGACCGCATATTCAGCTTTCCTCCAGTTGCCTGGCCGTGGGTTCCCTCGCTGAGCAGATATGGATGCAAGCGGGGAATCGAAAGATGGTTTGCCTAGGATCGTTGTGGTTTGAGGAACAATACGGATAGCGGCGGCAACCGCAGTTTGATGGAAAAGGGGCGGCCGTTCCACGGAATCGGCTCCGCGCGCACGCCGCCGAGATTTCCGGCATCGTCTCCGCCGTAAAAGGAAGAATCCGTATTGAGTGCCTCGCGATAGAAAAAATTCTCGGGCACGGCAACCCGGTAGTTGTCGCGTGTCACCGGCGTGAAATTGCACACCACAATCAGAAAATCCTCTGGCCTTTGGGCCCTGCGCACAAAGGCAATCACGCTCGCGTCCGCGTCGTGGACTTCGAGCCATTCGAATCCTTGCCACTCGAATTCCACCTCATGCAGCGCCGCTTCGCGCGCATAGAGGCGATTCAAGTCGTTCACCAGACGCTGAATTCCCTGGTGCGGACGATACTGCAATAAATTCCAGTCCAGGCTCCCGTCTTGCCACCATTCATTCCACTGCGCAATTTCGTCGCCCATGAAAAGCAGTTTCTTTCCCGGGTGCGCGTAGAAGTAGCCATAGAGCAGGCGCAAATTCGCGAACTTGTGTTTGTCGTCACCGGGCATTTTCGCCAGCAGCGGCTTTTTCCCATGCACCACCTCGTCATGCGACAGCGGCAAAATAAAGTTTTCGTTGAACGCGTAGAGCATCGAAAAAGTTAGTTCGCCGTGATGAAATTTCCGGTGGATCGGATCGAGCGCGAAATACCGCAGCGTGTCGTTCATCCATCCCATGTTCCATTTCAAATCGAATCCCAGCCCGCCGGCGTAGGTCGGTCGCGACACGGCCGGCCATGCCGTCGATTCCTCTGCAGCCGTCAGCACGCCTGCATGCCGCGCGTGCACGATTTCATTCATGCGTTTCAGAAACGCGATCGCTTCCAGATTCTCCCGCCCGCCGTGTTGATTCGGCAGCCATTCGCCGGGTTGTCGCGAATAATCGAGATAGAGCATCGAGGCCACGGCGTCCACGCGCAGCCCGTCGATGTGATATTTCTCCAGCCAGAAAAGCGCATTCGAGAGCAGAAAATTCTGCACTTCATTTCGCCCGTAATTGAAGATCAGTGTTCCCCAATCCGGGTGCGATCCTCGCCGCGGATCTTCGTGCTCGTAGAGATGCGTGCCGTCGAAAAGCGAAAGTCCGTGCGCGTCCCGCGGAAAATGCCCGGGCGTCCAGTCAAGCAGCACGCCGATGCCTTCCTGATGGCATCGGTCCACGAATTCCATGAACTCTTTCGGCGCTCCGTAGCGGCTCGTCGCTGCAAAATAGCCTATCGTCTGGTAGCCCCACGACAAATCCAGCGGATGCTCCATCATCGGCAGCAATTCGACGTGCGTATAGCCCATTTGCTTGACGTAAGGAATCAGCGCGTCGCCCATTTCGCTGTAGCTCAGCCAGTTCCCATTTTTTTTTCGCCGCCACGACGCAAAATGCACTTCGTAAATCGAAATCGCCGCATGTTGCCAGTCGAAGCTTTCTCGCGCTGCGATCCATTCGTTGTCCCGCCACGCATAGCCGTCAATCGTCGCAACCACAGAGCTCGACTTCGGCCGCATTTCCGCGGCAAATCCGTAGGGATCGGCTTTTAAGGTCAAAATATCATTGACTCGCGACCGGATTTCGAACTTGTAAAGTTCTCCGTCGCCGAGCTCTGGTATGAAAATTTCCCAGATGCCGCTCGCTCCGCGATTGCGCAGCGGATTCACGCGGCCATCCCAGTTGTTGAAAGTTCCAACAACGCTCACGCGCTTGGCATTCGGCGCCCACACGCCAAAATGCACGCCGTGCACGCCCGCCACCTCGCGAACGTGCGCGCCCAGCTTCTCGTAAATCTCGTAGTGCGTTCCTTCAGCGAAGAGGTGCAAATCAAAATCCGTCAGCAGGGGAGGGAAGGCGTATCCATCGTGGATTTCCTGTGAATTCCCGTCCGGATAGGCGACTCGCAATTGGTAATCCGTCGGCGCGATTTCCCTGACTTTCCAAGCCTTGCCGGGCAACGGAATAGTCGTTTCAAAAAGACCGTCGGGATGCACGCGCTCCGCTGCGTGCGCTTTGTGCCCAGCGCCCCAGAGCACCGTTACGTTCGCCGCATGCGGCATGAATGTCCGAATCACGACGCTGCGCTTGCCAGCTTTTTCGACGATGTGCGGTCCCAGAACGCGAAACGGATCCGAATTCTCTGCGCGAACGAGCGATTCAATCTCCGCGTCCACGGCCAAATTTACCGTCTCTGCTGTGGTATTCGGCTTGTCTACAATCTTCAGACTGCGCCCCCTCGACTGCCTTGCAACCATTCTAGCGGACTGCGTGTCCTTGCACCAACGCGTTCGCGTCGCGCGTGTCGGGAGCATCCGCTCCCGCGGGACCGCATCTCCCGACGCTGGACAGAACCGGGCCGCGCAGGTAGGCTATTTCGCCTGGGGAATCTCGTTTTGCTGAGGAGGATTCTCTTATGAAGAGAGTCGCACCGCTTTTCGCTGTATTGTTGTTCGCTCTTGCCACTGGCGCCACTGTTGTATCTGCTCAGGCTGCAGCCAAAAAAGCTCCAGGCCCCGAACAGACACTCTTGCGGCAGTGGAATAACATCGGCAACAAAATAATTGCCATGGCCGAAGACTGGCCTGCCGACAAGTACAATTATCGTCCCAATGATCAAGTCCGCACCTTCGGTCAGATTCTCGTCCACATCGCGGCCGCGAATTACTTCGCGATCAACCCCGTTCAGGGCAAAAGCACCAAAGACCTCCAGGGCGATCCGAAGGGTTATGAGACCAAGATGCAAATCGTCGCCTTCGTGAAAAAATCTTTCGCCGAGGGCGCCGATACGCTCGAAAAGGGTGGCGACGCGGACGCTCTGAAATATCTCGCCAATTGGGTGGGCATCATCGAGCACTCCGGCGAGCATTTCGGAAATCTCGTCACCTACTATCGCAATAACAATGTCGTTCCGCCGGAGTCGCGCCCGAAAAAATAAGCATGAGGGAGATAGCGTGCAATTCACGGGAGATCGCCTTGTTCGTTTGCTGCTCATCGTTGTCGCGGCGTTGAGCTTCACGATGCTCGCGCGCTCGCAGGATCGCGATCAGGGCCGCTCGATGGTGACGACCAAGTACGGCATCGTCGCCGCCGAAAGCCCCTTGGCCGCTCAGGCTGGCGCGCAAATTCTCGCGCACGGAGGCAATGCCATCGATGCCGCCGTCGCGACGAATGCCGTGATGGGTGTCGTCGAACCCATGATGAATGGCATCGGCGGCGATCTCTTCGTGATTGTATACGACGCAAAAACCGGCAAGCTGTACGGCCTCAACGCCAGCGGCTGGTCCCCCAAGACTCTCACTCCTGAGTTTTTGAAAAGCAAGGGCGTCACAAGAATGCCCGCATTTGGCATCGACTCCGTCACCGTTCCCGGCGTCGTGGATGGCTGGTCAAAGCTTCTCAATCGCTTCGGCAAATTGAATTTCGAGCAGGATCTTGCTCCCGCGATCCGTTACGCTCACGAAGGTTTCCCCGTTCCTGAGTGGGACGCTGCCTATTGGGCCAATGCCGCGCATTTTCTCGCTCAAAATCAGGGCACCGCAAATCTTTACTTGTTGAACGGCGAAGCTCCGAAAGTCGGCGAAATATTTCGCAACGAAGATTTGGCTCATTCTTTGCAGCAAGTCGCCCGCGGCGGTCGCGACGCGTTTTACAAAGGCGAAATTTCCCGCCGCATTCTCGCTCTCTTCAAACGCGAGGGCGGCGCTATGACCGCCGAGGACCTCGCCGATTTTTCCGCCGAGTGGGTCGAGCCGCTTTCCACGGAATATCATGGCTGGACCGTTTACGAATTGCCTCCCAACGGCCAGGGCATCGCCGCACTCGAAATGCTCAACATGATGAGCCAGTTTCCTCTCGCGCAGTACGGCCACAATTCCGTGGATGCTCTTCATGTCATGATCGAAGCAAAGAAGCTCGCCTATGCTGATCTTCGCCGCTACGTCGGCGACCCGCGCTTCGCGAAAATTCCCATCGCTGGCTTGCTCTCCGATGAATATGCGCGCGAACGCGCCAAGCTCGTCGACATGTCTCGCGCGAATTGTGACGTCTCTACCGGATTGCCGCCCGGTGGCGATACCACATATCTCACCGCCGTCGACGCGCAGGGCAACATGGTCTCGCTCATTCAAAGTAATTATGAAGAATTCGGCTCGCGCCTCGTCCCCGAAGGCGCCGGTTTCGTCCTTCAGGATCGCGGCGCGCTTTTCAATCTCAATCCCGATTCTCCCGACGTTCTCGCCGGCCACAAGCGTCCGCTGCACACCATTATTCCTGCCTTCATGGTCCATGGCGATACACGCATCGCCTTCGGCATCATGGGCGGCTACAATCAAGCGCAGGCCCACGCCCAATTCGTTTCCAATGTCGTCGACTTTGGAATGAACATCCAGGCTGCCATGGAAGCCGCGCGCTTCACGAAGATGACTTTCACCGGTTGCGACGTCCAAATGGAAAATCGCATTCCCGCCGACGTTCGATCGGCTCTCGAAGCTCGCGGCCACCAGATTCAGCTTCGCGGCGCCTATTCCGCCGATATGGGCGGTGGTCAGGCTGTCGAACGCAACTTCTCCACCGGCGTGAATTTCGGCGCCTCTGATCCTCGCAAAGACGGCGAGGCGATTCCCGAGCCTCCTCCTGCGTTACCCGTCACACTCAAGTCCTCAAAGCCCCAATCTGGCTCGCATCGTTAGCTTTCTGGCGCGTTGAGCAGAGCAGGCAGGGGCAAAAGCGGTCCGCACGCCTCCGCACGAATATTGCCCGAATTGGATACTCTGGTACCAATTTCCCATTGTCGTCCCTTGCGGCAGAGGCTTAAATATGTGTTGGGCAGAGCCGTAGGATTCTTGTGTGCCTTTCGATGCAATTTTGTTGAGTTCGCAGCGTACGATTTCAGAGGAGATCTTTGGTCTGTTCTGCCCGATCCATTGTGAGCAGATGCCGGAATTTTGAACAGCATGCCATCCAAGCTCGATTCCGCGCCAGCCAGGAAAAAGAAGAATAAAGCCGCGTCTCGCGCCGCAACCGGCATGCTCGCCTCGTCGGAAAATAAATCCAAACTGGACGGCGTCCATTATCGCCAGATTGTTGATCAGCTTCCCGCCATTACTTATGTCGCCGATCTCGGCCCGAATGGCCAGTGGCGCTACGTCAGTCCGCAAATTTCCACGTTTCTTGGTTATTCGCAGGAAGAATGGCTCGCAGCCAAGGGGCTCTGGCTCAGTTTGGTTCATGCAGACGATCGCGAACGAGTCATGGAAGCCGAGGAGCACAGCCGCATTCACCGCGAAGTCATGGACATCGAATACCGCATGCTGGCTCGCGATGGCCGGCTGCTTTGGTTCCGCGAACGCGCCATGATCGTCCGCGAACCGGATGGAAAGGACCTCCTCCACGGTTTCATGCTCGACGTAACGGACCGCCGTGAGGCCGAGACTGCGCTCCTCAGGCTCAGCCGCCAGACCAACATGATTCTCGATTCCGCCGGCGACGGAATTTTTGGCCTCGATCCCCACGGCACTCCAACCTTTGTCAATCGCGCGGCCGCTCGCATGCTCGGATATGAACCCGAAGAAGTCATCGGCCGTGATGGCCACAAGCTCTGGCATCACACAAAACCGGACGGGACGCCGAATCCTGTCGGAGAGTCTCCGCTCCTTGCGGTTTTGAAGGATGGTGTTACGCGCCACGGCAGCAATGACGTTTTCTGGCGCAAGGATGGTTCGAGTTTCCCCATCGAATATATTAGTACGCCGATTCGCGAAGGAGAAAGGATCGTCGGCGCTGTTGTCACCTTCCGCGACATCACGGCGCGCCAGCGCGCCGAGAGGGCTCAGAAGCAGGCGGAGGAAAGATTCCGCAGTATTTTCGAAAATGCCGTCGAAGGAATCTATCAATCGACCCCCGATGGCCGCTTCATTAGCGTGAATCCGGCAATGGCGCGGATTTTCGGATACGCATCGTCCGCGGAAATGGTCGAGACGGTCACGGACATTGCCCGCCAGCTCTACTGCGACACTGCTCATCGCGAAGAATTCAAACACCACATGGAGCAGTTCGACGTAGTCGCCAGCGCCGAAGCTCAGGTGCGTTGCAAGGACGGAAGGAAAATTTGGATTGCCGAAAATTCCCGTGCTGTCCGCAATGTCGTCGGTCGCGTTTGCTATTACGAGGGAACGATTGAAGATGTTACTTCGCGAAAGCGCGCCGAAGCCGAGCGTCAGGTGTCTTTCGAGATTGTTCATGCGGCGAACGTGACGGAAAACCTCGACGAACTTCTCCACCGGATTCATCAGTCGTTGAAGCGCGTTCTTTACGCCGAGAATTGTTTCGTCGCGCTCTTTGACCCTGCGTCCGGCAAGTTCGAGTTTCCCTTCTTCGCCGACCGGTATGACAAGGCGCCGTCTCCTCAGAATATGGGGCGCAGTTGTACCACGTACGTTTTCCGCAAGGGCGAGGCGATGTTGATTCCACAGGAGGTTTTCGACCAGCTCGTCGCCCAGGGAGAAGTGGAGTTGGTGGGCACGCCTTCGCCTTCCTGGCTCGGCGTCCCGTTGCGCACGCCCTCAGCCACCATCGGTGTTCTCGTCGTACAACACTACGAAGATAGCCGTGCCTATACGCATCGTGATCTGGAGTTCCTCGCATCCGTCGGCGCGCAGATCGCTCTGGCGATCGAACGCAAACGGACGGAAACTGCCTTTCGCGAGAGTGAAGCCCGTCTGCGCGTTTTGATCGAGCAGCTTCCCGCGGTTCTTTGGACCACCGACCGCGATCTTCACTTCACGTCTTCCGTCGGCGCCGGCCTTGCGCGCCTCGGCCTCAAACCTCAGGAAGTCGTTGGCAAGTCCCTTTACGAGTATTTCCACACCGACGACCGCACTTTTCTTCCCATCGCCGCTCACCGCCGCGCGCTCCATGGCGAATCTGTCACGTTTCACGTCGAATGGAGCGGCGGCTCTTATGCCTGCCATGCCGAGCCTTTGCGCGATGAACAAGGCGAAATCTTTGGCGTCATCAGCATGGCGCTGGATATCACCGACCGCAAACAATTGGAAGCTCAGCTTCGCCAGGCCCAGAAGATGGAAGCCGTCGGCCGCCTTGCCGGCGGCATCGCTCACGATTTCAATAATCTTCTGATGGTCATTCAGGGCTATACGGAGCTTTTGCTCGATAAACTTGGCGCTCAGCATCCTCTCCGCCGCAATGCCGATCAAATCCACGACGCTTCGCAGCGCGCCGCATCGCTCACGCGCCAGTTGCTTGCCTTCAGCCGCAAACAAATGCTCGCTCCTCAGGTGCTCAATATCCAGTCGGTCGTCTCCGACATGGAAAAAATGCTTCGCCGCCTGATTGGTGAAGATATCGAGCTGGTCACTACGAATCCGCAGGATCTCTGGCACGTGAAGGCCGACCGCAGCCAAATCGAGCAAGTCATTTTGAATCTCGCCGTCAATTCGCGCGACGCCATGCCCGATGGCGGTAAGCTCACCATCGAAACCTCCAACGTCGAACTCGACAACTCCTATTCGCGCCATGCCGTTGTCGAGCCCGGTGAATACGTCCTTCTCGCCGTCAGTGACACCGGTTGCGGCATGGATTCGGAAACGCAAGCGCACGTCTTTGAGCCTTTTTTCACCACCAAGGAAAAAGGCAAGGGTACCGGCCTCGGTCTTGCCACTGTCTATGGAATTGTCAAACAGAGCGGTGGCTATATCTGGGTCTACAGCGAAGTCGGCAAGGGCACGAGCTTCAAGGTCTATCTCCCCCGCGTCAGCGAAGCCGAACAGGAGTCACAACCGAAATCTGAGGCGCAGTCGCCCGCACGCGGCTCCGAAACGATTTTGCTCGTGGAAGACGAAAAGGGCGTCCGCGAACTCGCCCGCGAGTATTTGGAACAAATTGGCTATCGCGTCCTTCAGGCCAGCAACGCCGCGCTAGCTCTCGAACTCGCCAGAAATCACGCTGGCCCGATCGACTTGCTCTTTACCGACGTCGTCATGGGCGGGATGAGTGGCCGCCAGCTCGCCGAAGAAATGCAGAAGCTGCGCCCCGAAATCAGGATCCTCTATATGTCCGGCTATACCGACGAAGCCATCGTTCACCACGGCATTCTTGGTCGCGGCTCAGTTCTTCTGCAGAAGCCTTTCACGCTCAATTCGCTCGCCATCAAGGTCCGCGAGACGCTCGAGCTTCAGCCTCAAAATTGATTCGCAAATGGCGCGCTAATTCGCCTTGGGTGCTGCGCTTGGCGGCATGAATCGCCGCGCGGGCATCACCGCCGGCACAGCAATCGAACGCGCTCCGTTTTTGCCAACGCTGCGTATGGCAAAAAAATGATTGTCCGGAGAAACGCCGTCCAGCGTTAATTCGTTTCCTGACGCCACGAACTCATACACCGACCAGCGCGGCTCCGTCGTGTCGCGCCATAGAATCTCAAATCCTGCGCGATCGGGATCATCCGCTGCCGACCATCTCAGTAACGCGTATCCCATCGCCGTTCGCGGAACGTGAGTGATCGTCGCTTCCGTAGGCGGCGCCGGTGCCAGCGCCAGCTCACGCAACGCTTCGGCATTGTCCCACGCCACATTGCCCATGAATTTGTAGTCGAGATACTTCGCCAGATCGCCGTACTCGACTCCGTTCTCTGTCCGCGGAGTCTGATGCTGATGATCGTAATTCTCTTGCGGTTCCGTGAAACGCGCCGCCGGCAATCCCGCGGCGACGAACGGCATATGGTCGCCTCCGCGCCCCAGCCGGTCAATGCGGAAAATCAGTCGAATGTTCTCGCGCCCGTCAATTTCTTCTGTCGCGCGTGCCAGTTCTCGTGACGGCGAATCCACGCCATCCGGCCCTCCGCCTGAAAACATCCGCAGCCGGTGCGGCCCGCCCGGCACGGGATCAGCGCCGACAATGTCATTGTCGAAATATCCGCCGACGGTGTAGCCGTTGTTCTGCAAATATTTCAGCATTCCTTGCGCGCCAAGCAGTCCCTGTTCTTCGCCCGATAGCGCTGCAAAAATCAGAGTCGCACGGTACGTTCCCTTCGCCAGCAGCCGTGCCGACTCGATGGCCACGGCAACGCCGGAAGAATCGTCATCCGCGCCCGGCGCGTCCGCATTCGGATCGTTCGTCTGCGACGGTCGCGAATCGAAATCGCCGCTCGTGATAAACACGGTCTTCGCCAGCGAAGGATCGCTGCCCGGCAAAATTGCGTACACGTTCTCCAAATGCGCCTTCTCGCCCGTGCGCAAAGTCATGTCAAACTTATCCACCACCACTTGCATCCGTCCGCCCGATTCCTTGGCGATTTCCTGGAAGCGCGCCAGCGCGTGGTCGCGCCCGCAGCCGACGCCGCGCTTCGGGTCCGTCCACGACGAAAACGTGTCGCGCGTCCCGCATGCCACTTGTTCCTCGATGACTTCGCGCATGAGTTTCTCATCAATCGACGCGCGATCGATTCTTCCTGCGGGCCGCGGCAGCAAATCCACTTTCGGTGCGCCGTTCGGCGGTTCCGCCGGGTCTTGCGCCGCTGCAGTTCCGGCTACGAACGCCGTGCCAAATGCCATCATCACGAAAGAAAACAAAATTGCACGCCATCGGTCGTGTTTCACGTTCCTCACCTCGCTCCGCAGAGTTTACGCTTCTGGCGGACTAGACGCCTTTGACTTTCATTCGCGCGCCAGTCTCATAGACGCGCCGTGCTCCCGCGCGTTTCGTCAATTGTCGTCAAATCATCGCGGCTGTCCCGCTGGTTGTCGCCGCCGAATTGATTTTTTCTCCTTCGTAACGCTTCCCTCGCGCCGCTTTCCCGTGCTAGTCTGCCGCGCTGAATTTTGAATATACGGGAGGTTTCTATGATCGCTCCGTTGGTTCGGCGTCTCTCTTTTCTTGGATTTTTCGCCGCTGTGGCAATCTGCCTCGTTGCGCCGCGCGTCTTTGCTCATGATGAGCACGGAACCACATTCAACGCCCCGACAGCGACGATCTATTACGAAGTCTTTGGGTCCGGCGACGCTACTCCTCTGTTCGTCGCCAATGGCGGTCCTGGCTTCGACCACAGTTATCTGCATGTCTCCGCCGCCTGGGACACACTCGGCCTGAATCGCAAGATTGTCATGTGGGACCAGCGCGGCACTGGCCGTTCAGGCCCGCTCAAGCCCGGCCAGACTTGCACTCTCGCTGACCAAATCAATGACCTCGACGCCCTCCGCGCGCATCTCGGCTACGATAAAATCAATCTCCTCGGTCATTCCTGGGGCGGTTTTCTCGTTATGGCCTATGCCGCACGCTTTCCGCAGCACATCGAGCGTCTTATTATTCTCGATTCTGCCGCGCCTAAGTGGAGCGACACATTGTTCCTCTTCCACGATGTTTTTCCAGACATCACTGCCAAGGAAGACAGCTATGCCTTCACAGCCGCGCTGAATGAAAAAGATTCCGATGCCGCTGCGGAGGCCTCCACGAGCCTCTACGAATCGATGCTCTTCTATGCTCCCGAGCATCGCGACGAATTTCTCGCCAAAATGGCCAATGATAAGGAATATCGCGAAATCAATCGTCTCGTGAATCAGGACGTTCGCCGCTTCGACCTCAATCCGGAAATTGCGAAATACCGGTTTCCCGTGCTCGTCGGCTGTGGCCGGTATGACATGAATGTTGCGCCGCTCATCGCCTACAACATTCACAAATCAATCCCCGGCTCACGATTCGTCGTCTTCGAAAAAAGCGGCCACATGCCGTTCTTCGAGGAGCCTGATAAATTCGTCGCCGTAGTCAACGCTTTTCTCGGTCGCAGTGCGCCTTGGCCATAAATTGCGCAAAGAGTTGCATTGCATGCGTGGCAAGTTTCGGAGCGAAGAGGCTCGGGGGGGCTTGCGGTCCGCTTGTCGTCAGAGGTCCATTTGCGACGTAATGTTCATACGTCAATCGTAAACTCTTTATCCTTTTCGCGTACTTCTATCGCCAGGACCTTTGCGCTTTCCGTAGTGCTCAGATTTTTGAACTGGCGGTGAACGTGCATGGGTGGCTCATAGAAAAAATCGCCCGGGTGGTAGGTCTTTGCAGGCTCGGGATCGACTTGGTTCAATATCGATCCCTCAAGAATGTACGCGAACACAGGCCCGGTGTGGCGATGCGGATGTGATGTAGCGCCCGGTGCGAGAGTGAGCGTTAGCATTGTGACTTCCGGATTTTGCATTTGCGCAAGCGGCTCGCTCATTAGATCATGCACGTCAATCGAATCGCTCGAACGCATGCTTGTCCCCTGTGTGTGCGTTCGCAGTTCCTCTGACAACGTGTTTGCCGATCCTGTCGCAAGCGCGCCCGCGGCCAGCGCCAGCAGTTTGCTCATTTCACGCCGGTTCATCATCTTGAATTCCTCCGGTGTTGCTTTGCCCTGAACTTTATTGAAGTTTGCGAATCTCCGCCAAATCTTCCGCCACGGTCGCGCGAATTCGATAATCCGGATTGCGGTAAATCCACCGGATCGTTCCCGTCGCATCGATCAAGATGAGTGTCGCATGATTGTATTTGCCGCCGTCCGGCGCGGGATACGTCGAGAGCGAAACGGTGTTATACAAATTCATCGCCACGCGATCGTGGTCCGATAAAACAGGGAAAGGAAGGTGAATCTTGTCTTTGTCCCAGCGCGCCTTGTCCATCGGATCGGTGCTCACAGCAATGATGACCGTATTCAGCTTCTGAAATTCCGCATAGTGCTTTGCGAACTCGCCGAGTTCGACGCTGCAGTACGTTCACCAATAGCCTTCGTAGAAATTGAGCAACACGTTGTGCCCCGCGAACTGCGACAGCCGGACCGTGCCGCCTCCTGCCGAAGGCAGGACAAAATCTGGCGCTTTTTCGCCCACGTGAACATTGAGCGGCAAGAACTCAACCGCTTTTCGCGTCGTCGCCATCGCCACAAGCGCAAAAAGTCCAACCGCCGCGATTCCCGCTGCGCCCGCAGTGTTTAATTTGTACCGCCTCGAAAAAACCTGGCTGAGTTTCACCGTGGCTCCTTCCGCGCCGCGTTCCAAGCGCTGCGACGCTCGCACCGATTATGCCACTTTCGTGCCTGCGGCGTCGGAGAGATGCGCTTGCATCCATGCTTCAGCTTGGGCAACATTCCACCTCGGAGTAGAATCACGAATATGGCGGACGCCTCAGCGCGCATTCATATCCCGGCGCAGCTCAACATCGCCGACGAGTTCGTCTCGCGTCCGGCCCGTGCGCATCCGGAACGCGTCGCCATCCTCGGCGAGCCTCGCGCGTTCACCTATCGCGAGGTCGACGAAGCCGTCAATCGTGCGGCCAATGTCCTTCGCAATTGGGGTTGTAAGCCCGGCGATCGCGTCCTCATCATTCTTCCGGATTCCATTGAATTTATCGCTGCTTTTTTCGGTGCGGCAAAAATCGGTGCAGTTGTTGTGCCCGTAAATTCTATGGCTCGCGCGTCGGATTACGAATACTACCTCAACGACACCGGCGCGCGAATCGCCATAGTTCATAAGGCCGTTTTCTTTGAATGCTTTTCTGATGCATGGCCTCCTGGATTGCAAGTTGTCGCTGTTGCTGGCGAATGTGCTTCGGAAACAGCAGACCGCGAGCGCTCCATGGTTGAAAGTCTCGCCGCGCGCACAACGGTATCCTGGGAAGAGCAATGCGAACGGGAGCCAGCGAATTGCCTTGCGCATCCCACGGCGTCAACGGACCCTGCGTTTTTTCTCTATACGTCGGGCAGCGGCGGAACGCCCAAGGCCGCGGTCCATCGCCATGCGGACATGATGTATACCAGCCGAAGTTATGCGCAGGATGTTCTCGGTCTGCGTCCGGAAGACCGGACGTATTCCGTCTCTAAATTATTTTTTGCTTATGGCCTTGGAAACGGAATGTACTATCCGTTTTCCGTCGGCGCAGGCACGATCCTTGATCCGTCGCGGCCAAAGCCGGAACGAACCGCCGCAATTCTTGCGAAATACCGTCCGACCGTTTTATTTTCCGTTCCTACTTTTTTTGCCGCATTGCTTCGCGAGGCCGAGCGTGGATTGCAGATCGATTGCTCATCCTTGCGCATGGCTGTGTCCGCAGGAGAAGCTCTTCCCGCAGAAATCTTCGAACAGTTCAAAAAGAAATTCGGCGTGGAAATTCTTGACGCCATCGGTTCGACGGAAATGCTGCACATGTTCTTGGCGAGCCGTCCCGGCAAGGCGCGTCCGGGGAGCTGCGGCACGGAAGTTCCCGGCTGCGATGCAAAAATCGTGGACGAACACGAAAACGAAGTGCCCGCAAACGAAATCGGAAATTTGTGGGTCCGCGGTGGCGCTGCATTCGCCGGTTATTGGAACAAGCCGGAACTGACTTCGCAAACAAAACGCGGCGACTGGGTCCTCACCGGAGATAAATTTACAAAAGACGCCGATGGATTTTTTCATTATTGCGGCCGCGCGGACGACATGATGAAGGTCGCGGGCATGTGGGTCTCTCCGGGCGAAGTCGAGAACGCATTGCTCGCTCATCCGTTGATCGCGGAAGTCGCCGTCGTCGCGCGCGCGAACGAAAATGGATTGCTGCATCCCGTTGCGTACGTCGTTTTGAAAAACGAAATTGAAAATCGCAACGGATTGGAAAAAGAAATTCACGAATGGCTGCGAAAAAAAATGGTCTCTTTTAAGTGTCCGCAAGAAATCCATTTCGTCGAAAATTTGCCAAAAACGGCTACCGGAAAAATCCAGCGATTTCGCCTTCGCGGTGTAACCAATTGATCGCACAGCACTTCGGCTGAACACAGCGACCAGTCCAAAGAGACAATTTGGCTCTTTCCAGGGTGTTTTTTGGGTCTATATTGGCCTGTATGAACAGGCCATTCATACCACTGCATTTGCAGCCGGAAAGCGAAATTCCGCTGTACGCGCAACTGCGCGACCAGATGCGCGCGCTGGTGCATTCCGGAGAACTCGAGCCCGGCGACCGCATCCCGGCGAGCCGCGAACTCGCGACACAACTGCGGATTCACCGCACGACGGTGGCGACGGCGTACGCGGAGCTGGAATCGGAAGGGCTGATCGTCGGATACGTGGGCCGCGGGACGTTTATCCGCGAGCCGGCGACGCAGCGACAGTTTTCTCCGCCGCCGCGCGAGGCGAGCGGCCCGTTGCGATGGGAAGCGCTTTTTGCCGACGAGCGCGCGGGCGACGGGCTGAGCCGGCTGATGCCGGAAGTGCCAAGCGACGCGATCGGATTCATCAGCGCGAAGCCCACGGAGGATCTCTTTCCAGTCGATGATGTGCGGACGTGCGCGAATGCTGTGCTGAGGCGCGAAGGCAAGAAAATCCTGCAGCTCGGCGCGTCGGATGGTTACGCGCCACTGAAAGAAGTTCTGCTGAACATTTTGCGCGTAGAAGGCATTGCGGCGCGCGACTCACAGCTCCTGATTACGGACGGTTGCCAGCAATCGCTGGACCTGCTCGCGAAAGCGTTCCTGCGACCCGGCGACGCGGTGCTCGTCGAGAATCCGGCGTATCCGGGCGCGCTCTCGATCCTGACGTCGGCGCGCGTGCGTTGCTTGCCCGCTGGCGTGGAGACAAGCCACGCGAAGCAACGCTACACAGGGCTGGACCTGAAAGTTGCCGAGGCGGTGCTGGAACAGAATCGCGTGAAGATGATTCTGGTGACGCCGGATTTTCAAAACCCCACGGGCGCGACCTTGCCCGTGGCGGAGCGGCAGAAATTGCTGGAACTGGCGGCGCGATTCAAAGTCCCAATCGTGGAAGATCACATTTACGCACGATTGCGGCTGCGCGGCGATCCTGTGGCGTCGCTGAAGGCGATGGACAGAAACGGGCTAGTGATTCAGATCGACAGTTTTTCAAAAGTGGCGTTTCCGGGATTGCGCGTGGGGTGGTGCGTGGGACCGGAGCGAGTGATCGAAAGATTGCGGCTGCTGAAGCAGGCTAGCGATCTGCATACGGATCAACTGGCGCAGGCGACGCTGGCGGAATTTGTCCGGCGCGGGATGCTTGAGCAGCACATGAAACGGATGATTCGGATTTACCGGCGGCGGCTCGAGGTGCTGGAGAAGTCAATGGAACGGCATCTGCCTGGAGGGGTGGAGTGGTCGCGCGTGGATGGCGGAATGTCGGTGTGGATCACGCTGCCGGCGGGACTCGATGCGGGAGAATTACTCCTGCATGCGCGCGAACGCGGCGTGCTGTTTGTTCCGGGAAGATATTTTTATTTTCAAGAGCCGCAACCGAACACCTTGCGACTGGGATTTGCGGGGCTGGACGAGCAGGATATTGTTCGAGGGCTTGTCACATTGGGACAGGTCATTGAGACAGAGATGCGGAAGAAGCAGCGGGGCGCGTCGAGACACGCAGTTGAACAGGCAGACGGAGCCAGATCGCGCGTGGCGTTAATCTGAAGAGACAAGTGACCAGTGGACAGTGATCAGTGGCCAGCGAAAATCGAAAGCGCAGGACTTTTGAGAAGGGGAAGGAAAAGAACAACCATAGAAGCATAATGAGTGAGAGAGCGATGGTGCGCGGCACTGAGATTTGGCCGTCTGGCGGAAGGCAGAGGAACCGTGTGGCAGGATATTAAGTATGGATTGAGGATGCTGCGAAAGGCGCCGGGGTTTACGGCGGTGGCGGTGCTGACGCTGGCTCTGGGGATTGGCGCGAACACGGCGATTTTCAGTGCAGTGAACGGCATTTTGCTGAAGCGCTTGCCGTACGCGAAGCCATCGCAACTGGTCGACCTTTATGCGGTCAAGGAATTTCCGGGCGGCCTCGAAGCCTCGATGGATTTTTCCGCCGACATTTGGGTGAAGATGCGGCCGCAGATTCCTTCTATCATGCAAATGGCGCTGTGGGACCGCGACGGGTACACCATGACGGGAGGCGCGGCTCCGGAAGGTGTCTCTGCGGCGCTAGTGGACAGTGAATTTTTCCCCCTGCTGGGCACGAAGCCACTCTTAGGACGGCCGATACTGCCCGGGGATGCGCAGCCGGGCGCGAAGCGCGTCGCGGTGATTAGTTATGCGCTGTGGCGAGCGCGCTGGGGCGGCAGCAACGCGATTCTGAACCAGACGATTACACTCGACGACAAAGGGTACACGGTCGTCGGCGTCATGCCGCAGGGATTCAACTATCCGATTTCGACGGTGCAGAGCGATGAGGGGGTTTGGCTTCCGCTGATTCCTGTACCGGGGCAGAAGGGCACTGATGCCGATGTGTACCCGATTGCGCGCCTGAAGAAAGGCGTCAGTGATGCGGCTGTGAACGCACAGCTTAAGACGGTGAGCCCGCGAATTCTGACGACTGCGGTGGACAAGAACTTTGGCGGGGAGTGGAGCGGGACGTATTTTATTGCACAGCCTTTGGAGAAGCATTTCAGCGATCTCAATAAGGCGCTGGTGATTTTGCTTGGCGCAGTGGGATTCGTATTGCTGATTGCGTGCGTGAATGTGAGTGCGTTGCTCCTGTCGCGGGGATGGGCGCGAAGCCGCGAAGTATCGATTCGCGAAGCTCTCGGCGCGTCGCGCGTGAGGATCGTACGGCAATTTATGACGGAGAGCGTTTTGCTGGCGCTGGCCGGCGGCGCGCTGGGACTTTTGTTTTCGGTGTGGGGAGTTCACGTGCTGCGCGGCATCACGCCGAAGAATTTGCCGGAGCATGGCCATTTCGATTTGAACGCGAATATTTTGTGGTTCACGATTACGGTCTCGCTGCTGACGGGAATTTTGTTTGGGCTTGCGCCAGCGATGCAGGCATCGAGCCGGCGGGCCGGCCCAGCGATTCGCGATGGCTTTGGATCTCTCGCGGGCGCGGTGTCGCGGCGGCCGCGGCGATTGCGCAACGTGCTCGTGGTGGTAGAAATTGCGCTGGCGGTGATTTTGGTGATCGGCGCGACGCTGGTGGCGCGGAGCTTCGAAAAACTTACGAGCGTGAAGCTCGGTTTTCGCACGGATCACATCCTTACCATGAATGCGAACTTCAGCAAATCAGTTTGCGACCCAGCGAATGAGAAGAAGCTTGAGGGGTGCAAAGCGGCGGTTGTGGATGTTCTGGAACGAATACGGGAAATTCCAGGAGTACAGGACGCGACAGTGACCACTTCGACGCCCCTGATGCCGTACGAACTTATTACCGATCTCAAGATCGAAGGACAGGCACACGGCGTTTCGTTGAATTCCGGAGAGATGGTTACTGAGCGGGATGTTTCGACGGCCTATTTTCAAACGCTGGGGATACCGCTGTTGAGCGGCCGCGATTTCACGGATGCGGATACGGCTGGCTCGCAGCGCGTTGCCGTTGTGGATGAGACGTTCGCCAAGAAGTATCTGAGCGGGAACGCGCTGGGACGACGCATCAGCAGAGGCGAAGATAAGAAGGGCAATCCCGTATGGATGCAGATTGTGGGGGTGGCCGCGAGCGTACACGACAGAGATGCGGAAAGCCCTTTGAGTGGGGAGATCTACATGCCCTACGCACAAGTCAGTTACGGTGCGCGGCCGAGTTTTGTCGCGCGCACTTCTGAGAGTCCCACGGTGATGATCCCCGCACTGCGGCGGGCGGTTTGGTCGGTGGATAAGGAAGCGCCCATCACGAATGTGCTAACCATGGACCAGATTGTTTCCTCGAGCGTTGATGAGCAACGATATCAGACTTTTCTACTGGGCTCGTTTGGCGCGCTAGGGCTGATTCTGGCGATGGTGGGGATTTACGGCGTGATTTCGTATGGAGTGACGCAGAGGACGCGGGAGATCGGAGTGCGAATGGCGCTGGGAGCGCAGCCTGAAGATGTGTTGGGAATGGTGATTCGCGAAGGCATGCTGTTAGCGGGCGCTGGCATTGCGGCGGGAATTTGCGGAGCACTGACGCTGACGAGGTTTCTGCAAAGTTTGCTGTTTGAAATCAAGCCGACGGACCCGACGACGTTTGCGGGCGTGGCGGTCTTGCTGGTGATGGTGGCGCTGGCGGCGTGTTGGATACCGGCGCGGAGGGCGATGAGGATCGAGCCGATGGAGGCGCTGAGATATGAGTGATTCTGGACGCTGGAAGCTGGAGATTGGACGCTAGATAAAGACGACTCGGCAAGAAGAAAATGCAGATAGGAGACTGAATGGCGACGGAAAGGCTGGAGCCGAAGGCGGATAATCCGTGCTTCGGATGCGGAGCGGCAAATGCGCAAGGGATGAAGCTGACATTTGAGCAGGACCACGAACAGCGGAGGATCGTCGGGCGGTTCCGGCTGGGCGAGCGGTATCAGGGAAGCAACCGGATTTTGCACGGCGGAATTATTGCGTTGCTGCTGGATGAAGCGATGGGGAAGATGAACCGGTTTCACAATGTGCGCGCGGTGACGGCGGAGCTGAGCGTCGAATACTTGCGGCCGGTGCCCGTGGATCAGGAAATTACGGTGGAAGCGGAGGAAGTGTCGCGCGAAGGCAGGAACCTGATGCATCGCGGAGAAATTCGGAACGAAGCAGGGAGAGTTCTGGCGCGAGGCAAGGGAAGGTTTGTGGTGATTGCCGATGCCAGTTGAGACAAAATCGAATCCTGGAAGGAGCGCTGCGTGAACAACGAGCAAGCGGTGCTGGACGAAATCGGCTCGACGATGAATGAGGGAGCCGCGCCTAAGGAGACGGCGAAGCGGATCGCGCAAACTCTGCGATTGTCCGCCGGGTATGGCTCCGTGACGATTTATGCCGTGACGGAAAAGGAAATCATCGCGCTTGGCTGGACCGGAAGCGAAGAGCCGGCGCACTTGCGGTTTGCTGTGACGAAAGGGCTGACCGGCGCCGTCGTGAAGGAGCGTGCGCCGCTGGTGGTCGGCAATGTCAGCAAGGATCCGAGGTATCTGGTGGCGTACACAAAAATGCGGTCGGAGATGATTGTGCCGGTGCTGGGGCCGGGCGCGAGCGTCATCGGAACAATCAACATCGCGAGCGAGAGAGAGAATGCGTTTGGTGAGAAGGACGTGCGATTCGTGGAAGAATGCGCGAAGAAGATCATGAAACTGTTCAGCGTGCCTGGGATCACATAGAAAGTGTCCGCAGCGCGAGGACGGAATCGGAGATTCGAAAGAGCAGCGAGTTTCATCCAACGAGAAGGAAGGAAAAGGACAATGGAAAACGGAAGCGAGAAGAAGGGACAAGAGAATCTGTGGCGGGTGAAGGTCGGGCTGGCGGAGATGCTGAAAGGCGGCGTGATTATGGACGTCACGACCGCGGAGCAAGCCAAGATCGCGGAGGACGCTGGCGCATGTGCAGTGATGGCGCTGGAACGCGTCCCGGCGGACATTCGCAAAGAAGGCGGAGTGGCGCGCATGGCGTCGCCGCGAGTCATTCGCGAAATCATGGATACGGTGACGATTCCGGTGATGGCGAAAGTGCGCATCGGGCACTTCGCCGAGGCGCAGGTGCTGCAAGCGCTCGAAGTCGACTACATCGACGAGAGCGAAGTGCTGACGCCGGCGGATGAAGAAAATCACGTGTGGAAGCATGGGTTCAAGGTGCCGTTCGTGTGCGGCGCGCGGAACCTGGGCGAAGCGCTGCGGCGAGTCGGCGAAGGCGCGGCGATGATTCGGACGAAGGGCGAAGCAGGCTCGGGGAATATTGTTGAGGCCGTGCGGCACATGCGGACGATTGTCAGCCAGATGAAGAAACTGACGACGATGGGCGAGGAACAGCTGATGCACGAAGCCAAAGAACTGGGCGCGCCGCTCGATTTGGTGCAGCACGTCGCGAAACACGGAAAGCTGCCCGTGCCGAATTTTTCGGCGGGCGGAATCGCGACTCCCGCAGACGCGGCGCTGATGATGCAGTTGGGCGCGGAGGCGGTCTTTGTGGGATCGGGGATTTTCAAGTCGGCGGATCCGGCGAAGCGCGCGAAGGCGATTGTGTACGCTACGACGAATTATCAGGACGCGAAAAAAGTGCTCGAAGCGTCAGATGAATTGGGCGAGGCGATGAAGGGGCTCGACGTGCGGCAGATGGATGAGAAAGATTTGCTGCAGACGCGTGGCTGGTGAAGGAATGTTGCGCTGCCTGCACGCTTTCCTGATCCTCTGTGCGCTTGCCCTCGCGCCGGCAAGATTCGGTCAACTCCCGCTGGCGCCGGCAAGGTCATTTACCGCGTTGGCGGCATTTCGTTTCTTATGCTTCGGGCATCCACGTCGGCGTCCATTGCGAGATAGCATTGGCGCGTGCAGTACAAAGGGATAGGAAGCGACGAAAGCCTAGCCGCGTCGGATGAATTGGGCGAAGCCACGCTGCTCGTTGCGTGCAAACCACATTCGAAGTATATTTCTTCTCGCATCGCCGTAAGCAAATCATCGTTTTCATCGGCCTCCAGGCAGCTAGAAAATGGGACTCGATTCAGGAACAAGACTCGGGCACTACGAGATTGTTGCGCCTCTCGGCTCGGGAGGAATGGGAGAAGTCTATAGGGCCCGCGATGTGCGCCTTGATCGCACGGTCGCTATCAAGATTCTGCCATCGCATCTATCCTCTGATCTCGAGGCGCAGCAGCGATTTCAGCGCGAAGCGCGCGCCATTTCTTCGCTCAACCATCCACATATATGCCATCTCTACGATATCGGTGCGGTTGACGGCACGCATTATCTCGTCATGGAATATCTCGAAGGCGAAACTCTTGCTAGTCGTCTCGCTCGCGGGCGTGTTGAGTTGGAACAACTTCTCGTCATAGCCCTACAGATTCTCGACGCACTCGACAAAGCGCACCGCACAGGACTCATTCACCGCGACCTAAAGCCCGCAAATATTTTCCTTACGCAGGATGGGCACACGAAGCTCCTCGATTTTGGACTTGCGAAAAGCAGCAGGCCGCGTCTGAACGAACTGGCTCTGGATACGCCGACTGTGAGCGAAGCCGCGTACGTCACAAGCCCGGGTTCGGCGGTTGGCACCGTAGCCTATATGTCTCCCGAACAGGCGCGCGGCGAAGATCTCGACGAACGAAGCGATTTGTTCTCATTTGGCGTTGTGTTGTACGAGATGGCCACCGGAAGGCGTCCTTTTGAAGGATCTACCTCCGCCGTGATTTTTGATTCTATTCTGAATCGCCAGCCGCAGTCTGCCAGCGAAGTGATCCCCGCAATTCCCCCAGCGTTCAACAGCGCCGTTCTGCGGCTCATGGCAAAAATACCTCGCGATCGCTATCAAGCCGCGCGTGAGGTCGTGGAAGCCATTCAGGAAATTCAGCGGAACCGGCATCTGGAATCGAGTGGCAAAAGCGGCGCGCGGCGTAAAATCCCTTCGATCGCCGTGTTGCCGTTCGCCAATCTCAGCGCCGATCACGACAACGATTATTTCAGCGACGGCCTTTCCGAAGATTTAACCACCGCTCTCGCACGCCTTCAGGGCTTGCAAGTCGCCTCGCGCACTTCCGCCTTCCGCTTTCGCGGAGGCAACACGGATATTCGCGAAATCGGCCGCCAGCTCAACGTCGAAGCGGTCCTTGAGGGCAGCGTTCGACGCTCCGGCAAGCGTCTGCGAATCACTGCCGAACTCATCAACGTCGCCGACGGATATCACCTTTGGTCCGAACGTTACGACCGGGAAATTACGGACATCTTCGAAATTCAGGATGAAATCACCGGCGCCATAGTCAAAACCCTCGAACCTACACTCGCCGGCCAGCAATCCTCGCTTCCGCGCCGCCACTCCGAAAACATCGCTGCCTATGAACTCTATTTGAAAGGCCGCGCCCTGTGGAGCTTGCGCTCGGAAAGCAACCTGCGCGCCAGCATCGAATGTTTCCGTGCGGCCATTGATCTGGACCCCGATTATGCGCTGGCGTATACGGGCCTCGCCGACTCGTTCTCCGTCCTCGCGTTTTACGGCTATATTCCGGCGTCAGAAGGCCGGGGGCCCGCTGAGGTGGCCATCAAGAAGGCCATCGCTCTCACCCCCGATCTTCCAGATACGCATCTATCTCTCGGACTTTCTACCATTGCGTTCAGCGCTCGGTTGGCTGGGGCGGAGCCGCATATTCGCAAGGCTGTCGAACTTGATCCTCGATCCTCCATAGCCCATGCCCATTATGGCCTGTTCCTTTCAAGCAGGCGTCCGGAGGAGATGGATGCGCCGCTGCGCAAAGCGATGGAACTCGATCCCCTTTCCCCCTTTATCCATGGAATCGCGGCCCTTGCCTACTTCACTGCAGGACGACACGATGAATCCTTGCGCAGCGCCAATCGCTCGCTTGAGCTCCAACCAAATCACATTCTCGGCATGTGGTCCAAGCAGCGAGCCACTGCGGCTCTAAGCCGTTGGGATGAATCCATCGAGATCGGCGAAAGGCTGGTTTCTCTGACGCGTCACGCCGCCATGTTTTGCGGCCTGCTAGCCATGTCCTACGCTCTCGCTGGCCAGCGCGAAAAGGCACTGGCGATTCGCCGTGAGTTATTGCTCCGGCGTGAAGCGGGCGAGTATGTCGCTCCCTTTTGCCTGTTGAACATCGATGTTGGTTTGAATGATTTAGAGAATTCACGGCGCGACCTCCTTGAGCACCTCGAAGAGGGCGGCGGTACCGGCTGGAGCGGTAATGTTGTCCTCGGTCCCTTTCTAGCCACGCTCAGAACCCATCCGCCCACTGCTGAACTCCTGCGCAAACTTGACTGGTAGCGTTCAGCGGCTTGATAACTTTATTTGTTACTTATCGCTCGCTAGTACTCACTGCCTCTAGTACGATGATTCCGTCATGCCACACTTATTCGAACCGCTCACCATTCGCGGGGTAACGCTGCGAAACCGGATTGCCGTTTCGCCGATGTGCCAGTATTCGTGCGAGGATGGGCTGGCGAACGACTGGCATTTCGTGCATCTGGGAAGTCGCGCCGTGGGAGGAGCGGCAATTGTTTTTTGCGAAGCGACAGCCGTGTTGCCAGAAGCGCGAATCAGTCCGCAGGACCTGGGCATTTGGAGCGACCGGCACGCCGAAGCGCTGGCGCGAATCGTGCGTTTTGTTCACGAGCAGGGAAGCCTTGCGGGGATTCAACTGGCGCACGCCGGACGAAAGGCGAGTACATACCGAACGTGGGCCGCGAGACGGGGTACCGTTCCCGAGAGCGAAGGAGGCTGGACGGATGTGGTCGCGCCGAGCGCGATCAAGTTTCAAGAGGATTATTCGCAGCCGCGGGAGATCACGCGGGAAGGGATTCGCGACGTTGTGCATGGATTTGCGGCCGCCACGCGAAGGGCAATCGACGCCGGGTTCGACATTATCGAAATTCATGGTGCGCACGGATATCTGATTCACGAATTCCTGTCGCCATTGAGCAATCAGCGCAAGGATGAATATGGAGGCTCTCTCGAGAACCGCGCGCGCATGGCGCGCGAAGTCGTAGCCGCTGTGCGCGAAGAGTGCCCGGAGAGCCAGCCGCTCTTCATGCGAATCTCCGCGACGGATTGGAAAGAAGGAGGATGGGACGGTGAACAGTCGGTCGCACTGGCCCGCGAGGTGAAGGATTTGGGCGTGGACTTGATCGATTGTTCCTCTGGCGGATTAATTCCCGGCGTGGCGATTCCTATGGGGCCGGGTTATCAGACGAAGTTTGCAGAGAAGATTCGCCGAGAAGCGGAAATTTTGACCGGAACGGTGGGAATGATTACCGAGCCGGTTCAGGCGGATCACGTGATTCGCACGGGGCAGGCGGACATCGTTCTGCTGGCGCGCGAGATGTTGCGCGACCCGTACTGGCCGTTGCGCGCGGCGCGAGAGCTGGGACAAATTATGAGCTGGCCGGCGCAGTATCTTCGCGCCGCGCCGGATAATTCGCCGCAACGGGAGCCAGCACCGCCGCGTGAGAGCAATGCCAAATCCTCTGCCTGATTCGCCTCTATGAGTGGGCGGCTCAACCAAAATGGCTGGTTTGCAGCGCACTGGTTGCGATGATTTGCGTGCAGGCGAAGTGCTAAACTGAGATCCAGGATAGCGGATTCGCAAATGCTGATCGGGATATTGGCGATACAGGGCGACTTCGAGGCGCACGCGAAGGTGCTTGAGCGGCTCGGCGTGGAGTTTGTTTATGTGCGGACGCCCGAAGATGTGGAAGGTGTGGATGCTCTCATTTTGCCCGGCGGCGAGAGCACAACGCACATGAAACTGCTGGCCGAAACGGGGCTCGAGCCAGCGATACGCGAGATGGCGGCGAATGGAGGCGCGTTTTTCGGCACATGCGCGGGAGCGATCCTGCTGGCGCGCGACGTGAAGGCACCGGAGCAGAAATCGCTCGGACTGATGGACATGACGGTCGTGAGGAATGCGTATGGGAGACAGTTGTCGAGCGACGTCTTTCTGCTGCCAACCAAACTGAAAAATGAACCGCTGGAGATGGTTTTCATCCGCGCGCCAGTGATCGAGAAAATCGGCGCCGGCGTAACCGTGCTTGCGGAGCGCGATGGAAAGCCAGTGCTCGTCGAGCAGGGACGGATTATGGCGGCGACGTTCCATCCTGAGCTGACCGAGGATACGACGATCCACGAGCGATTCATTAAACTGGCGAAGAACGGCAGAAAGTAAAGCAGACATGGGCTCAGAGGGCGGCGGCAGCGAACAAGCCAGAGTGCTCTTCATTTGCATTGGCAATTCATGCCGGAGCCAGATGGCGGAAGCAATCGCGCGGCATATTGCGGCAGACGTGATGGAAGTTGAAAGCGCGGGTATTTCGCCGCTGGGATATGTCGCTCCACAGACACTGGCGACGCTGCAACAGAATGGAATTCGCGCGGAAGGCCATTATTCCAAAGGAATCGATGACGCGATGATGATTTTTGCGCCGCAGATTATCGTGAATATGTCGGGCCGGCGGCTGGAGGGAAGGTTTGACGGGACTGAAATGCTGGACTGGGAGATCGAGGATCCGTTTGGAGACGGCTCAGCGACATACCAAACGGTTTACGAAAAGATCGAGAAGAAGGTGAAGGCGCTGGCAGAGGAGCTGAAGAAAGGCAAACGGGGATGAGGCGCGAAAAGACGAGCGTCTCTCAGGAAGATTATCTGAAAGAGATATGGGAAACGGTCCAGGAGGAGCAGTCTCCGATCAGCGCGCGGCTCGCTGAGGATTTGGGCGTGACGCCTCCTGCCGTAACAGCGGCGTTGAAACGGATGACGCGCGGAGGATTTTTACGCGTTGAAAGAAGCGGGCGAATCGCGCTGACAGCGAAAGGCAGACGAATCGCGCAGCATCTTGTGTTACGGCACAGGCTCGCGGAAAAATTGCTGACGGAAGTGATCGGGATCGATTGGAAACGCGCGCACGAGGAGGCGGAGAAGCTGGAGCACGGGATGTCGCCGGAAGTGGTTGAGCTGCTATTGAAACGCTTTGGACGCGAGAGCCGATGCCCGCATGGCGTGCCGCTATTTGGCGGACTCGCGAAGCTGCGAAAGCGATATGGCGCGATTCGACTGGCGGAGGCGGGGGCAGGGCGCAGCTATGAAGTGCTACGTGTTTATGAAAGAGAACCCGAATTTCTCGCTTTTTTGGGAGGCCTGGGTCTGCTGCCGGGAGCGCGGGTGCGCGTCCATAAGCGCGAGTACGACGAGACAATGACGGTGACGCTGGCAGGGTCGGCCAAGAAATTGTACTTGGGGAAGCCCGCGACAAGCAGAATTTGGGTCAGACCGTATGGATAGCCACCAAGAGAAAATTCCCTCGTTCGTGGCAGCAGAAGATAGAGATTCCGGCGATTTGCGGAAAATATCCCGTGCATGAGTCCCGCTCAGAAGGCTAGTATCCCTTCCTCATGGAATTTCACTCTGGTTTCATTGCCATTATCGGAAGGGCGAACGCGGGGAAGTCCACGCTTGTGAATACCCTTGTAGGGCAGAAGGTGGCCATTGTCTCGCCGCAGCCGCAGACGACGCGAAATCGCATTCAAGGAATTCTGAATCGCGAAAACGGGCAGGCCGTCCTGATTGACACGCCGGGGATTCATCGCGGCACGAATGCGCTCGGCCGGCAGATGATGCAAGAAGTTGCTGCGGCGCTGGACGCTCCGGATATTGTCTCGCTGGTTGTGGATGCGACGGAGGATTTTCAAGCAGCAGACCGCTACTCGCTGGAGCACATGAAGCGATTTTCCGGGCCTGCGCACTTGCTGCTGAACAAAATCGATCGCGTTCGCAAGGAGCGGCTCCTGCCGTTGATTGATCGCTGGCGGCGCGAACACGATTTCGAGGAGATCTTTCCCATTTCCGCGCGGACGGGCGAAGGAACGCTGGCGCTGGTCGAAAACTGGATTGCGCGATTACCCGTCCATCCGCCTTACTTCGCGACGGATCTGCATACGGACCAGCCTGAGCGATTTCTGGCTGCAGAGATTATCCGCGAAAAAACGATGGCGCTGACTCGGCAAGAAGTGCCGCACGCTGTGGCCGTGCTCGTGGACGAGTGGGAGGAGAGCGAGAAATTCGTGAAGATTCGCGCGACGATTTACGTCGAGCGCGAAGGACAGAAGGGAATTGTGATTGGGCGCGGGGGCACGATGATTAAAGAAATCGGAACAGCAGCCAGGAAAGAGCTGGAAGAGCTGCTCGGAGTGAAGATTTATCTGGAGTTGAACGCCGCAGTGCATGCAAACTGGCGAGGAGACCGTGGAGTGGTGAAGCAACTCGACTGGCATCACCAACTCGAGCAGATGAGCGAAGAAGGCGACGAATAGCCGTTTGACTTTTCACATTGCAATTACGCTCTGGAAGGAGCAATTCCAAGAGATTTCATCTTGCGGTAGAGGTGGGTGCGCTCGAGGCCAATCGCAGCGGCTGCCTTCGTCATGTTCCATTGATTTTCTTCCAGTTTGTGCAGGATGAATTCGCGCTCGTAAGCCGCTCGCGCCTCCTGCAACGTGGCATAAGGATTTTGAAGGCTGCGCGCAGCGCCACGGAATACCTCGGGCGGAAGATGATGAGGCTCAATGTGCTGGCTGGGGCACATGATGACAAGACGCTCGATGAGATTCTTCAGTTCGCGAACGTTGCCGGGCCAGGGATAACGCATGAGGATTTCCATGGCGGCGGAAGTAAGCTCCTTGGGCTTGCGGCCGTAAGCGCCATTGAACTCGGCGAGGAAATGACGGGCAAGCGTGGGGACGTCTTCCACGCGATCGCGCAGAGGCGGGACGGTGAACGGGATGACGTTCAGACGATAAAAAAGATCCTCGCGGAAAGCGTTGTGTGCGATTTCATTTTCGAGTTTTTTGTTTGTGGCGGCGATCACGCGAACGTCCACCGCAACCATTTCATTTGAGCCGATGGGCTCGACGCGGTGCTCTTCGAGAGCGCGAAGGACTTTGGATTGGGTCTTGAGACTCATGTCGCCGACTTCATCCAGAAATAACGTTCCAGCGGCAGCCTTCTGAAACTTGCCAACCTTGTCTTCGCTTGCGCCAGTGAAGCTGCCTTTGCGATGGCCGAAAAGTTCGGATTCGATCAATTCTTCGGGGATGGCCGCGCAATTCACTTCCACAAATGGCGCGTTGGAGCGCGAACTCTGTGCGTGAAGGGCCCGCGCGACGAGTTCCTTGCCCGTTCCACTTTCGCCGTAGATGAGGACGCGGCCAGTCGTGGGGGCGGTGAGTGCGATTTGCTGGCGCAAGGCTTTCATGGGGACGCTGTCGCCGAGGATTTGATAACGCTGCTCGAGTTCCGCGCGAAGGCGGCGATTCTCTTTTTCTAGGCGCAGATAATCGAGCGCGTTCTTGATCGCGAGAACCGTTTTTTCCAGCGAAAGAGGTTTTTCAATGAAATCGAAGGCGCCGAGTTTTGTAGCGCGAACGGCGATTTCAATTTTTGCATGGCCGGAGATCATCAGAACCATGGGCATGTTGCCATCGCGTTCGTTGAGGAGCTCGAGCGTTTTGAGGCCGTCCATGCCCGGGAGCCAAACGTCGAGAAGAATGAGATCAAATGGACGATGCTTAACTGCGTCGAGGCATTCCTCGCCGGAAGAGACGGCTTGAACTTCATAGCCTTCGTCGCGGAGAAGCGCCGAGAGCGACTGGCGAATGCCAGTCTCGTCGTCGACGATGAGGATGGAGGCAGGCATAGGAGGATCAGTTTACCTTGGCTCTTGGCCTCGATCGCCAGTGCTGGTGACATCCCTAAAAGCTCGAAACATTTCTCGTGTCGCCCAAATAAAGAAGGCAAGTGCGAACAATGATTCCGATCCTCGAAAGAGAGTCACCCACGAACGGTGAGTGGCGACGATGAGGATGAGGCCTGCAGTCCACAGAAGGGAGCAAATGGCGCCCGCAACGAAAGAAAGCAGATAGAAATACTTCAGAACCCGGGGTGGTATTGCGTCTGCTAATTCTTCAAGCTTCTTGTCGACGGATGCCGTGGACGTCTTCATGATGGTGTGCTCGCGCTTGGTTGCGGCGCTGCAACTTCCACAGCAGACAAACGGATGATGAAGCGAGTGCCAGAGGGAACGTTATCTTCGACGCGCAGCGTGCCGTGATGCTCGCTTATGATGCGACTGGCGATGGCGAGGCCGAGGCCGGTGCCGCGGTCTTTCGTCGAAAAATGCGGGAGGAAGAGTTTGTCCTTGTCTTCGGGCGATATGCCATGGCCGGTATCACAGACCTCAATTTCGATTGCGTCGCCTTGTCCCGCTACGCGCGTTGTGACGGTGATGCTGCGAAGGGTGGCGCCTTCAAGGGCCTCGGCAGCGTTGTCGATAAGATTGACAATCACGCGGCGGAGGAGTTCGGAATCGGCTTTGACGGCGGGTAAAACGCATGAAAGTTCGCGGTGGATCGCGACGCCTTCGAGGCGGCCCTCGAAAACATCGAGCGCGTCGGAGGCAATGGAATTGACGTCGGCTGGCGCGAGTCGAGCGGCAGGAAATCGCGCAAACTGAGAGAATTCATTCACCAGAGATTCCAGCGTGTGCACCTCGCGCTGAATGAGGTGCGCGCATTCGGAGACCAAGGATGGCCACTCGGAACGGTCTTCGCGGCGACGCGCCGGAGAAGACCGTTCGAGATGCCGTAGAAGGCGCTGGGCTGACAGTTGGATCGGCGTTAAGGGATTCTTGATTTCGTGCGCGATCCGCTGAGCGACTTCTTGCCATGCGGCGGTTTTCTGCGCCCGGAGAAGTTCGGTCACATCATCAATCACAACGACAAAACCGGGATTAGCCGAACCAGAGCCAAGCGGGCTCACCGTAACGGCGACATGGTGGAAACGTCCAGGGGCTGCAATTTCGAGTTCATCTGACGCCACGCCCATGCGCAGAGAGCGGCGCATCAGATGAAGAATGCGGCGAGAGACCTCTTCGCCGGCCAGTTCGGAAAGCGACTTTGCCACCGCCGTTTCTTTGCCAAAAATCTTGGCTGCTGCGGAGTTGATGCGGTTGACCGCTCCATTGGCATCGAGCGAAATGACCCCGGTGGGAATGTTCTCCAGGATCGTCTCCATCAGCTTGCGGCGATGTTCGATTTCTTCGAGAGCCTGCTGTAGATTGCGGGTAAATTCGTCAATTTGCTGGCGCGACTGTCCCAGCTGCGCGGCCATTTCATTGAAGGAATTGACGAGGACGCCCAGTTCATCGTGTGCGCGGATTGTGATGCGGTAATCCAAATTGCCGTGCGCGACTTGGCCGGTGGCCTTCGCGAGAGCTTGAATCGGCACTGTCACGCGCTTGGAGAGAAAGAGAGCGACCCACATGGTTGCGAAGAGGAGAAGCAAAGTGATCAGAAGCAGGCCAAGAACGATTTCGTTCTTGAAAAGGCGAAGGTGCTGATATTGAGCGTGATACGTCAGGTCGTCGCTTTCAATGTCGTTCAGTCTTTCGCGGAAATCGTCAGGCAAACTGCGCCCAATCATCACATCTCCACCACGGTAAGGAGCGCGCCCCGTAAGATACAGCTTGCGCCCAATTTGCCAGATTTGCGCCCCGCTTGGGAACGTCATTTCCCGATTGAATTGGTCTGTGCTCGGGAATGCGGGGACGCTCTCGATTTTTGCTCCAGCGGCGTTTGAGGTCCACACAACATCGAATTCGGAGTCAGGGCGGATCGCATAATGGCGCAAGTCGTGTTTGCGACGAGGGGTGGAAAGCCACGCGGCGACGTCCTGCGCGAGGCTGTTTAGTTTGTCTCGCTCCTTGCTGCTCATTTCGTTGATGAGAGCACGGCTTTGTTCGTTGGCGGTTTCGAGAGGCTTGGGAAACCAAATCGCCATCGTTCGGTTCATGAGCGCATAACTGAAAAAGAAAAGAAAGACAACGGGAAGAAGCGATACGCCCATCGCTCCCAAGACCATTTTGGTCTTAAAACGGGAGCCGAGGAGGCCGACGCGATGCTCCGCCAAGTGCCGAACAATATTCCGCCCGAGGATCAGGCTGAATACAAGGAACGCTTCGAAGGCGAAAGCGGACAGGGAAAACAGGACGATAAAATCATGCACATTATCAGGGCGAACAGGCGCATTGAGCGACCCAAGCGTGAAAATAGCGGCAGCAAGGAGAGAGACGCACAAACCCCCTAATGCGAGCCATAAGCGACGAGTCCAGTTCGTTTTGTTCATTTCACAGGCTCAAGAAAAGGCTGCAAGGGACATTCGAAACAGCGCGGCTCGCGCGGACGGCACCAGTTCTTGCCCACGCTGACGAGAAGCGCATGAAACTCATTGTATCGCGAGACGTGGCGCGGAAACTCAGACTCGATGAGACCGCGCATTTCCTCATAGGTTGCATCCTCAGGGACCCAGCCGTGGCGCGAAAGAATCCTTTTGGTGTAAGCATCGACAACAAAGACATGTTTTTGGCCTGCATAAAGAAGGATTGAATCGGCGGTCTCCGGGCCAATGCCGTGAACGACGAGAAGCTTTTCGCGCAATTCGAGTGTCGGAGTTTGAAACATGCGTGCGAGCGAACCGGAATAATCTTTGCGAAGAAAACGGACAAACGCCTTGAGTTTTCGTGCTTTCTGCCGGAAATAGCCCGACGGCCGAATCAAAATGGCCAAGCGCAGCAATGGAACACGTTCGAGCGAGCGTGGAGTGAGAAGGCGCTCGCGGCGTAGATTTGCTATGGCACGTTCAACGTTACTCCATGACGTGTTCTGTGTGAGTATGGCACCGACAATTACCTCGAAGGGGGTTTTCGCGGGCCACCACGACTGCGGCCCGAGCCGGCGGAAGAGCGCGTCGTAGTATTGACGCAAGGATTTGGCGCGTGTGGGGAATGTTTCAGGGCGCTCCAAAGTTCCGTCCTTGGCTACCAGCTCGTGGATAATCGGCTGTTGCGACATCTTCTGACACGATAACGAGCAAAAAATGGCAAGTCAAGAAAGCGCGCAAGCAGAGTGGCACACCCTGTACCAGTGTACAGGTTCCTGTTACAGAACGACTCCGAACGGGAATCCAGATTCCCACTTCTGTGCATGTTAACCTTTGGACTTCCGCGACAAGTTCGCGCACAGGAGTGCTGTGAATGTCGTCCCGTTTGGGAGAAATACTGGTTCGCGACAGCCTGATCTCCTCCGATCAGCTGAAGCAGGCACTTGATTACCAGAAAAGGGAAGGCGGACGACTGGGGACCTGTCTTGTAAAGTTAGGGCTGGTCAGCGACGAAGACATTACGGCGGTCCTCTCTCGGCAATATGGCGTTCCTTCGATTAACCTGAAGTTCTATGAAGTCGACCCCACGGTCATCAAGCTAATCCCGCAAGAAACCGCAGTGCGATACCAGATCGTGCCGCTGTCGCGCGTGGGCTCGACGCTGACGATCGCGATGACGGACCCCACAAACGTCTTCGCCATGGACGATATCAAGTTCATGACGGGATTCAACGTGGAGCCTGTCGTCGCTTCGGAAACAGCGATTTCGGAGGCGATCGGGAAATTTTACGGAGCAGCGGAGAGCGTCGAAGAACTTGACAAGGTGATGAAAGACCTTGCCGGGGAAGAGGCGGCGCTGGAACTTTCGCAAGAAGAGGCCGATATGGACCTGGCCTCGCTCGAAAAGGCCGCCGAAGAAGCTCCAATCATCAAGCTAGTGAACTTGGTTTTGACCGACGCGCTGAAGCGTGGCGCGAGCGATATTCACGTTGAACCGTATGAAAAGGAATATCGCGTGCGGTTCCGCATTGACGGCGTATTGCAGAACGTGATGGCGCCCCCGTTGAAGCTGAAGGATGCGATCACAAGCCGCATCAAGATTATGTCGAAGCTGGACATCAGCGAAAAGCGGCTGCCGCAAGACGGCCGCATCATGATCAAGTACGCCAAGGATGGAAAAAAGAAGGAGCTGGACTTCCGTGTTTCGACGGTTCCGACGCTCTTCGGCGAGAAAATCGTTCTCCGGTTGCTGGACAAGGAAAATCTGCGGCTGGACATGACCAAACTGGGGTTCGAGCAAGAGTCTCTGGACAAGTTCACGAAAGCGATTCTGCGGCCGTACGGGATGGTGCTCGTGACTGGCCCGACCGGATCGGGCAAGACGAACACGTTGTATTCCTCTGTGGCGCGGCTGAACACCATGGACACCAACATCATGACCGCGGAGGACCCGGTCGAGTTTCAATTGCCCGGAATCAACCAGGTGCAGATGAAAGACCAGATTGGGCTGAACTTCGCGTCGGCCCTGCGGGCTTTTCTGCGCCAAGACCCCAACATCATTCTCGTCGGCGAGATCCGCGACTTCGAGACGGCGGAAATTGGGGTGAAAGCCGCGCTGACCGGCCACTTGGTGCTCTCGACGCTGCACACCAACGACGCGCCTTCGACCATCAGCCGCTTGATGAACATGGGAATTGAGCCGTTCCTTGTAGCGACTTCGGTGAACTTGATTTGCGCGCAGCGCCTTGTGCGGCGCGTGTGTTCGCAATGCAAAGAACCGATGACGATCACACCCCAAGCTCTGGTGGATGCAGGGTACACGCCGGAAGAGTCGAAGGTCACAACCGTTTACCACGGGCGTGGGTGTGGGACGTGCAACAACACTGGTTATAAGGGCCGCGTCGGTTTATACGAAGTCATGGAGATTAATGACGAGTTGAAGGAATTGATTTTGGTGGGCGCGTCGGCTTTGGAATTGAAGAAAAAGGCTCTGGAGCTAGGAATGATTACGCTGAGGCGAAGCGGGCTGCTCAAGATTGCGGCGGGAATGACGACATTGGAAGAGGTAGTGCGTGAGACGGTGCTCTAGGCGGAGGGAATTCAGATGGCGAGTATTTCGCTGAGTGAATTGTTGAAGACGATGATTGAAATGGGCGGGAGCGACCTGCATCTGTCCACTAATACGCCGCCGAGAGTGCGCGTGAATGGACATCTGCGTCCGCTGGACATGCCGCCGCTGACAGCTGCGGATACGAAGGCTCTGGCCTACAGCGTGTTGACGGACGCGCAGAAGCATCGCCTGGAAGAGAATTTGGAGCTGGACTTTTCATTCGGCTTGAAAAGCCTGGCGCGATTCCGCGGAAACATCTTTCACCAGCGCGGGGCTGTCGCCGCCGTCTTTCGTACGATTCCATGGGAAATCAAGAGTTTTGAAGGATTGGGGCTCCCGGCCGTCGTGCGCAGCCTTTGCGACAAGCCGCGCGGGCTGGTTCTGGTAACTGGACCAACGGGGTCGGGAAAGTCAACGACGCTCGCCGCGATGCTCGACAAAATTAATAATGAGCGCGAAGAGCACATGATTACGATCGAGGACCCGATCGAGTTTCTTCACAATCACAAGAAATGCCTGGTCAATCAGCGCGAAGTGCATTCAGACACGCATTCCTTCGCGAATTCGTTGCGAGCAGCGCTCCGCGAAGACCCGGACGTTGTGCTGATCGGCGAAATGAGGGACTTGGAGACGATCGAATCGGCTCTGCGGATCGCGGAAACTGGCCACTTGACCTTTGCCACGCTGCACACCAACTCGGCGGTATCGACGATCAATCGTATCGTGGATGTCTTCCCGGCCCACCAGCAGCCGCAAGTTCGCGCACAGTTGTCCATGGTGTTGGAAGGAATTCTATGCCAGTCGCTCCTGCCGCGGTCCGACGGCCGGGGGCGCGCCATGGTTATGGAAATCCTTATTCCGACCGCTGCGATTCGGAACCTCATCCGCGAAGACAAGATCCATCAAATTTACTCGGCCATGCAAACGGGAACAGGACAGACAGGTATGCAGACATTCAACCAATCGCTGGCGAATGCCTATTTCCAGAAAGCGATCAGTCTGGAAACGGCATTGTTGCGTTCATCGAATCCGGACGAGTTGCAGGACTTAATCAATCGTGGAGTGACGACGACATCTCAGGCGCCAACTGGAAAAACATTCTCGCGCCGATAGACGTCGCGGATAACAGGGATAGGAGGCAAGGACATGCCGGTCTACACATATACGGGGGTTAACCGGGCCGGGACTAAGATCGCCGGGGAGCGCTCTGCGTCCAGCAAGGCGGAGCTGCAGACACTATTGCGGCGCGAGCAGATCAACGTCAGCAAAGTGTCGGAGAAGGGCAAGGAGTTCGCCGTTCCGACGTTTGGCGGAGGCGTGAAGAGCAAGGACCTGGCAATATTTACCCGCCAGTTCTCCGTGATGATTGACGCCGGATTGCCACTCGTCCAGTGTCTGGAGATCCTTGCACAGCAGCAGGAGAACAAGACGTTCCAAAAAGTGCTGACCGGCGTGCGCTCTTCCGTGGAAGGGGGATCCACGCTGTCTTCTTCCATGCGGCAGTATGAGAAGGTTTTCGATCCGCTCTACTACAACATGGTGGAGGCGGGCGAGACGGGCGGTATTCTCGACACCATTTTGCAGCGGCTCTCGACGTATATTGAGAAAAACGTAAAGCTAAAACGCGCCGTGAAGTCGGCGATGATCTATCCATGCGCGGTCATCGGCATAGCAGCGGGCGTCATTGCTTTGTTGCTGTGGAAGGTCGTGCCCATTTTCGTGACGTTGTTCGCCGGATTGGGAGCGAATCTGCCTTTGCCAACGCGAATCGTTATCGGGCTGAGTAACTTCGTCGGGAGTTACTATGGATTATTCATCTTGGTGGTTCTCGTCGGAGGCGGGATCGGGTTGAAAGTCTGGTACGGGACGCCGCAAGGGAAATACGCCATTGACGCCACGCTGCTCAAGCTTCCCATACTTGGCATGCTCCTGCGCAAGATTTGCGTGGCGCGGTTCACGCGAACATTGGGAACGTTGATTTCGAGCGGCGTGCCGATCCTCGAAGGATTGGACATTACGGCAAAGACCTCCGGCAACGCGATTGTGGAACGAGCCATCCAAAAGACTCGGAAGGCGGTCGAGGCTGGACGTTCTTTGGTGGACCCGCTGAAGGAAACGGAAGTTTTCCCCGGCATGGTGACACAGATGATCGCCGTCGGAGAGCAGACGGGCGCGATGGACACCATGCTGCAGAAGATTGCGGACTTCTATGAGGACGAAGTGGACGCTGCGGTAAAAGATTTGCTGACCCTGCTCGAACCGATCATGATTTTGTTTTTGGGAATTGTGGTCGGCGGCATCGTTATATCGATGTACTTGCCACTGTTCTCGCTGATCGGCAAGCTGGCAGGCGGGGGCAGCTAGACGTTATTGCAAATGCGGGAAGGGCGTGACGAACTTCCCATTTATCGGATGGTGCGCGGCTTCTGGCTGAGCAACATTAACCACAGAAGGGCCAGGAGCCGCGCCGTTATCTTAAGCGGGATGAGCCTCAAACGGAGTCCCGATTCCTTGGGGTGAGCGGTCGGGGGCGGATCGGGAATGCAACTTTCACAAAACACACTGGAATGGCTTGGATGGCTGGGACGAGTGCGGTTTCTCGTCATCAGTTTTCTGTTGGCCATTGTTCTTGCGGTCCACCAACTGTCACCGCTGCCGCTGATCGCGCGTTATTTCGTGCCGGTGATTCTGCTGTGGTATTTTCTCGCTGTATGTTTCGTCATTCTTTTGAAATGGATTCCTGAAGCTCGCTGGCACGCTCCGCTACAGATCATTGCAGACCTTGTGCTGGTTACCGGCCTTGTCTATTCGACCGGCGCGCACGAGAGTTACTTCATCTCGCTTTACCTGCTGGTGATCCTAATGGCCAGCGTGCTGTTCGAACGGCGCAACGTATTTTTGGTCGCCGGCGGTGCGTTCGTTTTGCTCGGTGCGATGGTCGAGCTGATTCATTATGGGCTAGTACCACAGACCTCTCTTTCCACGCCGAACGAAAGAACGCTGGAATTTTGGATTTTCAGTAATTTTCTGGCGTTTGTTGCCGTCGCGTACCTTGGAAGCCTGCTCGCGCATATGCTGCGCAGCAAGGGCGTGGAACTCGAGGAGAAGCGCGAGGAGTTGCGCGACCTGCAGGCGTTCAATGAAGACATCATTCGCTCGATGCGCGGCGGATTGATTACCACGGACCTCGACGGACGAATCCTGCTCGTAAATCGCGCCGGTGGGGAAATCGCCGGCATCTCACCCGCGACGCTGACGGGAAAACAAATTCGCGAAGTACTGCCGGGATTTTGGCTGACCGATGCCGACACAGAGTTGGGCTTCTTGGCGTCGCGAAAGGAGACGGAATTTCATACGCCTGCCGGCGAGCGGCGATATCTTGGCGTATCCGTAGCTCCCTTGCGCTCTGGGCAGAATCAGGTCAGCGGCTACGTCTTTAGCTACCAGGATTTGACCGAACTAAAACGCCTGGAGCACGAAGTGGAGACGAAAAATCGCATGGCAGCCGTGGGAAGGCTCTCGGCGGCGATTGCCCATGAAATTCGGCAGCCGTTGACAGCCATGGCCGGAGCGCTCAAGGAACTCGCGCGCCTCGCGCCCCTGGATGACGATGACAAGCGGCTGGTGCAAATTGTGAGCCGCGAATCGGAACGGCTCAATCAAATTGTCAGCGATTTCCTGGATTACTCGCGCGAGAAGAATTATTCGTTCACCGATACGGATGTTCTCACGCTGATTGACGAAACTCTGACTCTCATCGAACGCGAATACGGCGTGGAAGGAAAATACCGCGTCGAACGGCGATTCTTGGTGAATCATGCCAATGCGCGCGTCGACCGCGACCGCATTCGGCAGGTTTTTTGGAATCTTTGCAACAACGCACGGCGAGCTATGCCCGAGGGCGGCACGCTGACCGTTCGGATGGAGGCGGACACCTCCTGGGTGCGCATCGGAATTCGTGATACGGGCGTCGGTTTCGACGCGCGGCAAGCGGCGAAGCTGTTCGAGCCCTTCCAGTCGGGTTTCGCGCAGGGAACAGGGCTGGGTTTGGCGATTGTGTATCAAATTGTGCAAGCGCATGAAGGGCATATTCACGTCGAGTCCGAAAAGGGCCACGGTGCGGAGTTTGTCATCGAATTGCCACGCAAGGAGCGATCCGTACCGATGCAAGAAGTGCACGGGCAGGAATTGAACGCGGGCCTAGCATCAACGAGAGGGAAGTGAGGGGTAATGGCGCATCTGTTGGTTGTTGATGATGAAAAATCGATCTGCGAGCTGCTGGAAATCACATTCCGCAAAGAGGGGCACCGGGTGGAGGTAGCCACTAGCGGAGATTCGGCCAAAAGGCGGCTTGAGTCGCAGATTTATGACCTGGTGATCTCGGACATCCGCATGCCGGATATGACTGGCGTAGACCTTCTGCGGTTTGCCAAGGAAGTGTCGCCGGGAACTGTTTTCATTCTGATCACCGGTGTTCCCACAATTGGCACCGCTATTGACGCGGTGAATTTCGGCGCTGACCGCTATGCAATCAAAGGTGACAAGTTGCTCGACGAATTGCGGCCTGCTGTCCAGCAGGTTGCGGACAATCTGAGATTAAAGAAAGAGGCAGGTATCCTGCGGCGTGAGATCCGCCGGCTCACTGGACTCGATCACATCATCGGCACAAGCGCAAAGATGCGCGCGATATTTGATCTGATTCAAACGATTGCGCCGCAATCCAGCCGCGTTCTGATTACGGGAGAAAGTGGAACCGGTAAAGAGCTCGTCGCCAGAGCGATTCACGAGAACAGTGCGCGGGCAGGTGCGCCATTTATCACCATAAATTGCGGAGCCTTTCCGGAGACGCTGCTCGAATCGGAACTGTTCGGGTACATGAAAGGCTCGTTTACAGGCGCAAACGAAAATCGTGCGGGACTCTTCCAAGCCGCCGATGCTGGCACGCTTTTCATGGACGAAATCGGGAATATGAGCTCGACGATGCAGGTGAGGCTCTATCGAGTCTTGCAGGAAGGTAAAGTGCGTCCGATCGGCAGCACAGAGGAAACGGACGTGGATGTTCGCGTGATCGCCGCAACCAACAAGGATCTGGAGAAAGAGATCGCGGAAGGGCGGTTTCGCGAGGATCTCTATTACCGCCTGAGTGTCATCCCTATCCATTTGCCGCCTCTGCGGGAGCGGCGGGAAGATATCCCGCTGCTGGCGCGAAGCTTTCTCGAGCGGTTTCGAAATTCAACCGGCAAGCGAATCGAGGGGATTGAACCCAAGGCCATGGAAAGGCTTGAGTCATATGACTGGCCGGGAAACGTCCGGGAACTGGAAAACACGATCGAAAGGGCGGTTGCTCTTGAAACAGAGAAGAGAATTTCCTTGGAGGGGTTGCCGGAGAGAATTCTACTCTACTATCAGAACCACTTTGGGGATAGGCAATTGGCGGACCAGCCGAAGCGGCTGATTCCCGAATCGGGAATCGACCTCGAGAAGCACATCGCCGAGATGGAGAGGGCCTATCTCTTAGGAGCACTGGAGTGCGCGGGCGGGATAAGGACGAAAGCTGCGCAGCTCCTCAAAATGACATACAGATCGTTCCGGCATTACGCTAAGAAATATGGCATCTAACCCTGATCCTGCGGGCTTGGATTCACTACGAGAAAACGTCATAATATAAGGACAAAAAATGTCACTTTCTCTGATGCGGGAATGCGTGGTGCTGATTGGAGGAGCACGAAGGGCCTAGTTCTCACTATAACTCTTCTAGAATCAGTATGGAACATTCGCGGCATAGTGCATCGAGAGGTTGGAATCGGATTTGCAGATTTCTATGCTGCACGCCGCTACGCAGTCTACAAGATTCTGAAGAGCACTCGAAATCAAGGGACTTGAAGGAAAATTTAAGGAGAGAAAATGAAAAAGAACCAGAAGGGTTTCTCGTTAATCGAGCTTTTGATCGTCGTGGCGATCATTCTGATCATCGCGGCGATTGCGATTCCGAACCTGCTCCGTTCGAAGATGGCCGCGAACGAAGCCGCCGCGGTCGGCGCATTGCGCACGATCATTACGGCGCAAGTAACGTACTATTCAACGTACAATACGGGCTATGCAACAACTTTCCAGGCGCTCAGCGGTGCTGCTGGTGCCGCGGCTACTTGCGCCGCGTCGCAATTGCTTGACCCGACCTTCAACGCTGCCACCCCGGCGCGACAGGGCTACAACTTTACCTTGGGTGTAGCTGGTGCCCCGGCAGTTGTGCCCGCGACCGCGTGCAACGGCGTGGACGATCAGACGTTTGAAGTCGAGGGAGCTCCGATTACCGTCGGGACAACCGGGCAGCGCTCGTTCTGCGATGACCAAGCTGGCGCAATCTACTTCGATGCGACTGGCGCAACCCACGCGAACGGTGGAAGCTCGTGTGCTGCTGACGGTTGGGTGAATCCGCTCGGCAACTAGGGTAGCTTCGCTTGCTTAAAGAGGGGAGGGACCATCCAGTTCCTCCCTTTTTTGTCGCCTAAGGAATGGAGGAAACAGAGGAGCGCCGTGTGCATGCTGACAAAAGTCGAACTGAGATTGCGACGAGCGGGAAGCGTGCAAGGGTTCTCGCTAATCGAGCTGCTCATCGTGATTGCCATCATCCTGATCATCGCCGCGATTGCGATTCCGAACTATCTCCGCTCGAAAATGGCAGCCAATGAGGCTTCTGCTGTGGAGCACGTCCGGGCCATAGGCACTGCCGCAACCGTTTACAACACCAGTTGGAACAACGGCTACCCGGCGAGTTTACCCACCTTGGGTGGGGTCGGTGCAACGGCAACTTGTACGCAGGCCATCTTGCTGGATTCTTTGATTACCTCCCCGCCATTTGCCAAATCTGGATATATTTTCAGCTATCAAGGGGTTGGCTCCAACACGCCCGTGGTACCCGGCTGCCCGGCGGGCTTCTACTCTTACTTGACAACGGCCGTCCCAATCACGCTAGGCTCAAGCGGCCAGCGCAGTTTCTGTAGCGATTTGCCCGGCGCGATTCATTTTGACATCACCGGAGCGGCCATCACCAGCGCAGCTCAGTGCGACGCCCTGCCGACGCTGTAGTTCGCGCTCGACCCTGTTGCGTTTTGCTGGAACTCCGCACTGCTGCTAAACTGTTTTTTGTGCTGACCCTCTGGCTTCTGCTCACTCTGCTTGCTTTTGGCTCAGTTGAGCCCAGAACTGTGGCCAGTCCTTCCGAACTCTTTTCTTTAGTGACTGCGAAAGGTGTAGCGCGCGCGTTCGAGCAGCATTACGGGCGAACAAAAAGCATGGTCGGAATTTTTCTCGAGAAGTACACCTCCGGCGGGTCCGCGATTAGCGTCGAGAGCGGCACGGTATATTTCGAGAAGCCCGGACGCATGCGATGGGATTATGATTCGCCGTCGACGAAGATGTTCTTAGTGGATGGCAAGAATGTCTGGTATTACGTGCCGGCAAACCATACGGCGAGCCGCACGTCGATCAAAGAAAGTTCGGATTGGCGCACTCCACTGGCGCTGCTGGCGGGAAAGGCAAATTTAGAGCGAATCTGCGGAAGTCTGAGGTTAGGTTCTGGAACGGGGGGTTCTGAGGAACGTCCGGCAGAGGCAGGCAATGCTGTTCTTGTTTGCAGTCCCCGAAAAGAAGATGCGGACGCCTTTACGAAGGCCGTCTTTGAAGTAAACCCAAGAGATCAGCTCGTTAGAGTGGCAATCCGGCAACCGGGGGACATCGAAACTGAGTTCCGCTTTGGCGATTGGCATGAAAATGTTCGAATTGAAGAGGCGAAATTCCACTTTACTCCTCCCGTGGGCGTAGCCATTGTGGATGATTCGGCGCTGGCCCGCAGCGTTCAATAGCTTGCCGCCGGCCAACCATCAGCCCCTGTAGCGACTCCTACCATAAGGCTGTTAGTGCCAGTCATCTCTTAAGGCGCAGTTGCCGTCTGCGCACAGAATGACGGGAGAGACATGCGCGGCAGAATCGCTATGCTAAAATCTGTTCTTAGCGCTCGCGGACACCGAGCGTAAACCACAATTTATGGCTGAATTTGTGTGCAAAGTCGGGGATGCGACCGGAAACGTCTTCCAGCAATTGGAGACGGCCCAGAGCGAAACGGAAGCTCGTCAGAAGCTGGCCGATCGAGGATTTTACGTTTATACGGTCCGTCCGAACCTAACTGTCGCCGGACTATTTGGCGGGCTTCGAAGCAATCGGAAACTCCCACCAGGTGACTTCCTGATCTTCAATCAGCAGTTTAATACTCTGATAAAGGCCGGCTTGCCGATTTTGAAGGCGCTCGACCTCTTGGCGGACCGTGCCGCCCAGCCGAAGATCCGCCCGCTGCTGAGCGAAGTTCGCAGCCAGGTGCGCGAAGGAGAATTGCTTTCGGACGCAGTCGAAGCGACGGGGATGTTTCCCGGCGTGTACATTGCCTCGCTGCGAGCCGGCGAGAAAAGCGGCGATCTGCCAGGGGTTCTGGATGACTACATCTCCTATCAACGCGTGACATCGGGGATTCGCAAGAAACTCATCAGCGTTCTGGTTTATCCGACTTTCCTGGTCGTCGCTGCGACATGCATCGTTTCATATCTGGTTGCCTATGTAATCCCACAGTTTGCCAAACTGTATGCAGATTTGGGCACAAAACTTCCTGCGCCTACGCAATTTTTGATCACGCTCGTGATGGGCTACGGCAAGTGGATTTTGACCGCTGTTGTGCTTGCCGCGGTTGGACTCGTCCTTCTGTTTTTTTGGTCGAGGACAAGCGCAGGCGGTTTGGCTGTGGACCGTCTGAAATTGAAGATTCCCGTGGTCGGGGATGTCTGGATGAAATTTCAGATGGCCCAGTTTACGCGCACATTGGGCACCTTGCTTCGCGGAGGAACGCCCTTAGTGAACGGACTGGAAACAGCAGCGAATGCCATGACCAGCCGGTTAGTCTCGAGAGCGGTTCTTAGGTCAGCGCAAAAGGTGCGCGAGGGCGGCGCGTTGCACGCGGCATTGGCAGATACAAACATGATCCCCGCTCTCGCGCTCGACATGATCGAAGTGGGAGAAGCATCTGGCGCGCTGGCGCCCATGCTGGGGAGCGTCGCGCAATTCTACGAGGAAGAGACGAATTTAAAGACCGGGGTACTGATCTCAATCATCGAGCCAGTTGTCTTGGTTATCATAGCGCTGATTATTTTGTTTATTTTGATTGCGCTGTACCTGCCGCTATTTTCCGTTTCCGCGGGCGGATAAAGGACGAGCGAGATGGCAACAACAAACCGAGAGTCGCATCCGACGATAGTCCGCGAAGACACGGCCGAGCGCGACCGCACGCAGAAGCTCGCGGAACGGTACCGTGTGCCGTTCATCGATCTCGCGGAGCAGCGGATTGACCCGGAACTTTTTCGATCGATTCCGGCCGAGCTGATGTTTCGCTACAACTTTGTGCCGCTGGAATCGCATGACAATTCGTTGGTTGTGGTCGTATCGGACCCCAGTCAACTCCTCGTAAATGATGAGCTCGCGTTGTTGCTCGGCAAAAAACTGACGATCAAGGTGGCCACGGCTACACAGATCGGCGATTTGCTCAAGCGAACGGAGCAATCGCAGCGCGTTCTCGACCAGGCGACAGAGGGTTTCACGCTGCAAGTGGTTGGCGACGAGGACGGCGACGAAAACATCTCGATGGAGAAGCTCACGCGGGATACTGGCGTGAGTCCCGTTGTGCGCCTCGTTGATACCGTGATCTTTACGGCGCTCGAACGACGAGCCAGCGACATTCATATTGAGACGCGTAATTCGGAAGTTGCCGTGAAATACCGCATTGACGGCGTGCTGCAATATGCGATGCAGCCGCTCGCCAAGGAGTGGCATTCGACCATATTGTCGCGCATCAAGGTGATGAGCGAACTGGATATTGCTGAGCGGCGCGTGCCGCAGGATGGTCGCTTCCGAGTCCGGTATAAGGGACGGTTCATTGATTTTCGCGTGTCTGTGATGCCTTCGATCCACGGAGAAGACGCTGTTCTGCGCGTCCTGGACAAAGAAACGCTGAGCGAGAAGTTTCGGAATCTGACTTTGGATGTTGTTGGTTTTGCTGAAGAGGATTTGCGGAAATTCCGACGCTACATTCACGAGCCATACGGAATGGTGCTCGTCACGGGGCCAACTGGTTCGGGCAAAACCACGACGCTTTATGCCGCGATCAACGAAATCAAATCCGATGAAGACAAGATCATCACGATCGAAGATCCCGTCGAGTATCAGGTGCAGGGGATTACGCAGATTCCGGTGAACGAGAAGAAAGGTCTCACGTTCGCGCGCGGACTGCGCTCGATTCTGCGCCACGACCCGGACAAGATCATGGTGGGCGAAATCCGCGACCAGGAAACAGCGCAGATTGCGATTCAATCCGCACTGACGGGCCATCTGGTCTTTACCACCGTGCATGCGAACAACGTGACGGACGTGATTGGGAGATTTATTAACATGGGCGTTGAGCCCTACAATTTCGTCTCTGCACTGAATTGTATTCTCGCCCAGCGTTTGGTCCGCGTAATTTGCCCGAGCTGTAAGAAGCGCGTGCATCTTCCCGCGAGTGCTTTTGAAGAGTCGGGAATCGATCCCAAAGAGTGGGCGGATGTGCCTATTTTTGAGGGAGTGGGTTGCCTCGAGTGCTCCGGCAGCGGTTACCGCGGCCGGACTGCGATTTGCGAGCTGCTGGACCTCTCGGATCGCATCCGCGAGATGATTATTGACCGCAGGCCAACATCGGAAATCAAACGAGCGGCAAGAGAAGAAGGGATGGAATTTCTGCGCGAATCAGGCCTTTCCCGGGTGCGGATGGGGATTACGACATTCCGGGAAATCAATAAGGTGACTTTTATTGACTAACCCGGCTGCATCCGAGACGCGGCTGAAAACGAACCAGCATAGTCGCTTTTCCGAATGGCTGAATGCGATGCCGCATCCGAGCGTTGTGCTGGAGATCGCCGCAACGCACGTCGCGGCGGCCCGCTGGGGAAGGGATATTTCGCATCTGGCAGCGTCGGCCGTCGAGAAGCTGCCGGAAGGTGCAATCGTTCCTTCGGCCACCCAGGCGAACATAAACGACGCGGCTGCCGTTCGTGCAGCGATCCGACGCGTTGTCTCTCGAGTACCGAGCCAAGGACAGCCCGTCGCATTGATGGTCCCGGATCCGGTGATCCGTGTATTTATCTTGTCCTTTGATAGTTTCCCGCGGCGAGCCGAAGAGGCTCTTCCCATGCTGCGATGGCGGCTCAAGAAAAGCCTTCCATTCGACGCCGAGGAGGCCGCCATTTCATGGATGAAACAGTCGAACCGAGGAGGAAAACCGGAGATCGTTGCGACCATCGCGCGCCAGAGGATTATTCGGGAGTATGAATCCGCTGCGGAAGAGGAAGGAATCTCTGTGGGCGTTGTGCAGAGTTCAACGCTGGCCACGTTGCCGATGCTCGACAGAGAGCTGACGACGCTGCTAGTGCGAATGAGCGATAGGAATCTCACAACTGTGATTACTAGTGGCGACACATTGTGCGTTTATCGGTCCACGGAGATGGATAGGACTCAAGGGCACGTCAGTTCGCAATCGATTTTGGACGAGGTATTTCCGGCGATCGCTTTTTACCAGGATACGTGGGGAGGCAAGGTTGAACGAGTGAAAGTGGCCGGATTTGGGGAGATTGAGGGAGAATTGATTGAAGCACTGGCGAGAGAAGTCAGCTGCTCATCGCAGCCGCTTTCAGTGACGACGCATCTTCCCGCCGAGGCGACATCGCTTGCAGCAAAAGGGCTGGAAGCGCTGGTTGGCTGGCAGATGAATCTTGGAGGATGAAGCCGAGGATACGATAGGGCATGAGGACGCAATTCAATCTCGCAACGTCTCCGCTAGAAAACAACCGGCAGTTTATTGTCGGTTCGGTCGCGCTGGGAGTGGCTGCACTTTTGGCGCTTGCCGTGCTATCAGTTCATGCTGTGCGTGCGCGCAGAGTAAGTCGGGAGATACGTAAGGAGATCGCATCGCTGGAAAGCCAGATTCGCGCGTCACAGACGCAACAGGAAAGGCTGCGCGCAGTTTTTCGAAATCCACATACCGTTGAAGTGATGGAGCGCTCAGAGTTTTTGAACCGCTTGATTGAGGAGCGAACTTTTCCCTGGACGAAAATGTTCGCCGACCTGGAAAAACTGCTGCCGCCAGGCGTGCGTGTGATTAGCATTTCACCGCAGATGCAGAAAGACGGCGCGGTGAAGGTGGTTCTGATAATCGGTGCCGATAACGACGAGCAAAAAGACAAGTTTGTTCGGACGATCACAGCGTCGCCCGTCTTTTCCAATGTACAGGTCACCGAAGAGACCTACCCGAAGAAAAATGCAAACGATACTGCGACGACCGTTCTATTTCAGCTCGAGGCGCGATACGCAATATGAGCGGGAAGAACAAATCCCGGCGCTGGAAACTGGCGATAAAGATCGCGCTGGGTTGCATTCTCACGATGGACGTTGCTTTGATGGTTGTGAGCTGGCAGGCGGCTGGCGAACAGCCGCAAGTCCAGAAGACGGAACGAGACAGATTGGCGGCGCGGGCGAAGTTGCTCTCGGCGGACGTGGAGAAGGGAAAGAAAATCGAAAAAGATCTTCCCGATGTCGGAAAAGAGTGTGACTCGTTTTATCAGAGCAATTTGCTGCCGGAATCTTCGGGATACTCGACGCTGGTTGCCGATTTGGGCCAAATGGCCAAGAATGCAGGTGTACAGACGAGCGGTGTATCCTTCAAGGAACAAACGGTGAAGGATCGCGGGCTGAATGAAGTGACGATTACGGCGGCTGTACAGGGAGACTATCAGGGGCTTGTACGACTCATCAATGAACTCGAGCATTCGTCTCATTTCTACGTGCTCGATGGGCTGACACTTGCGTCCGAATCGTCCGGAACAATCAAATTGCAAGTAGCGTTGCGGACGTACCTTCGCAGATGAAGCGATGACTAAGAAAACGAAATTCGAGGCATTTATTCTAGCGGCGCTGCTCGTGATATTGCTGGCCGTCGTATATTATTCCGTTCGCTCGCGGGACGATGGATTTGGAGGCGTTCAGGCGAACGATGCGAAATTCGAACCGCTAGCCGTGCCTGACCCGTCGCTGCGTCTAGACTTGCTCCAGAACATTCAAAAGCAGCAATACAACGGCGCGCACCGAAATATTTTCAGCGCGGAGCCGCTGCCGGCTCTGGCACCTACGCCGCAGCAAGTGAAGACGCAACAGGCCGCTGCCGCTGCCCAGGCTGCCGCCGCTGTCCCGGCTGCACCGCCGCCGTTGATCGTCCCCGCGACTTTTTACGGCATCGTGACAGACTTGGCGACAGGACGGCGCAAGGCTTGTTTTTCAGCGAATCAGGATGACGTTTACATTCTTCCTGAGGGCGGCACTCTGCTCAATCAATTCCGCGTCCTGAAAATCAACAACAACTCTGTGGACCTTCAGGACATTTCCTCCGGGCGCCAGACGACATTGACGTTGCGAGACGTCAATTCAGCGCAGGGCATGCCGCCCCCTCGCTCTCGTTTATGAGAAAAGCAACCAGACCGTGTGAGCGAAGCCGGAACGGCTATGCGCTGCTGTTCGTTCTTTTCCTCGTTGCGACAGTTGCCATTGGAATGTCGACTGCTGTTCTTGACATCTATACGCAAGGGCTACGGGACAGAGAAGCGGATATGATCTGGCGGGGAGAACAATACCAGCGAGCCGTCGGCATTTTTTACCGAAAGTTTGGGCGCTTTCCCACCTCTGTCGATGATCTTTTGAAGTCGCAGAATGGCGGTCCGCGCTGCTTGCGCGAAGCGTACAAAGATCCCATGAACAAAGAGGACGGTTCTTGGCGCTTCATCTACGTTACGCCGACCGGACAACTGATCGGGAGCGTTCAGTACACATCATTGCAGCAGATGGCTTTCGTCGACCAGCAACGCAAGCTGGGGATTACCTCGGGATCGGCCACGCTTACCGGCGCGCCGACGGGCAATTCAAGCGGCGACAATTCGACTGATGGCTTGGTGAGTCAAGGCGCAGCGTTGGGCTCAGGCGGAGTCGGTCCAACTCCTGGCAGCCCTCTGGCGCAGGCATTGCAGACCTTGTTGCAGGGTCAGAACGGCCAATCGCCGACGCCAAATGCCCCAAACACGCCGAACGGAAGCCCTACCAACGGTCAGCAGACGACGCCGTCGTTTTTTGACCAGGGAGCGTTGACAGGCAGCACGGGGCCCACAGGAGGGATGAACATCAGCGAATCCTCAACTCCGCAAACTGATGATTCTGGGCAAGTCATGGGCGGCTTCATCATCGGTGTTGCAAGCAAGATCGCGAAGAGCTCGATCAAGGTGTATAAAGGCGGTACAACGTACAAGCAATGGGAATTTATCTTCAATCCGCTCGAGCAGGTGCAGACGATCTCTGGTGGGTCAATCGGCCCATCCGTGCCGGGGAGTCAGCAGCCAACCAATCCGTTGGGACTGCCGCAGCAACCACCTCAGCAACCGCAGATACCACAACAACCGCAATAGATTTTCGCATGCACTCGTGGTGCGCAGACCACGCGTCGTCAGCTAAGAATATCGTCGGAATTCGGTTTTGACTGGCGGAGTTTCGTCGTCGCGCGCCAACCACATGCGTCGTTGAGACAAATTCATTTCTGCGACCGGCTTCGTTGCTGTCCTAAGCGTATTTTCGGATAGCCGCGGCGACGCCAGCGTCGTCATGAGACAGTGTGACCGCCCAGCCAAGCGACTTCAGTCCGTCAACGCTGTTGCCCATGACTACTGGCAAACCCGCGAATTCCAGCATGTCGCGATCGTTCCAGTTGTCGCCGATGGCCATGATTTCCTCGCGAGCAATGCCGCGGCGTCGGGCCCATTCGGCGAGCGCGGCGCCTTTGGAGCAGCCCGCTTCAATCACGTCGAGTATGCTGAGGTCGCGCTGCTCGTATTCTGTATGTGCCAGCGAAAATTCGGCAGAGCGCGGCATTGCACATAAAGCCGCGAGGGCGGCTCGTCCACGCGCAACACTACCAACAAACATAACCTGAATGGGATCCTCGCTGAGGCATTCTTCGAGTGGGACGCATTCGGAAATAAATTCTCGATTGCGGCGGTAGTATCCCGCGCTCACAGGGTCCTCCCAGTCGATCTGTTCGAAAATCACCTGATTTTTAAGGGGCCGATCAAATATGACTGCTGCACCAGGCCGAAACTCACGAGTGGCAGCAAGCACATCGTGAGCCAGCGCACTGGGGAGCAAATGCCGCAGATGCGTTTCCCCGGACTTCGATTTGATCAGTGCACCATTGTTTACGACAAGAGTGATGTCGCAAGAAAAGTGTTGGGCGACAGGACAGGCAAAATCGAAACGCCGCCCTGTAACAAAGACGATTTCGATCCCCCGTTTGGCCGCGTCGCAGACGGCATCGAGGTTGGCGCCGGGGAGTTCGTGGCGGCTGTCAAGAAGCGTGCCATCGATGTCCATGGCGATGAGCCGAATTGGCATGCAAAAGATTGTATCGTGAATGAGGCGCGACGAGTGCGCGAGTTGGGAACCTATGACAAAAAGATGTGCTAGACTTTTTCGCTTATGACCAAACCACTACAGACTGCCATCACTCACTTGGAATGTTCCCGATGTAAAAAAGAGCATCCTCATAATCAACTTTGGAATCTTTGCGATTGCGGCGGACCATTGCTCGCACGCTACGACCTGAAAACGGCGGCAAAGACGCTGACGCGAGATGCTCTGCGTTCGCGCTCTGCGACGATGTGGCGCTACGCGGAAGTGCTGCCGTCGCGCGAGCCCGTCAGCCTTGGGGAAGGTATGACACCCGTCCTGCATGCAAAGCGACTCGGCCAATCATTCGGCCTGGATAAGCTGTACATCAAGGATGAAGGGCTGAATCCCACCGGGTCGTTTAAAGCGCGCGGACTTTCAGCGGCGGTGAGCCGTGCAAAAGAGTTAGGAGCGAAGGCGCTTGCAACACCGACGGCAGGAAATGCCGGCGGAGCGCTCGCGGCCTATGCTGCACAAGCGGGAATTCCCAGCGTGATCGTGATGCCTGCAGATACTCCCCTTGCCAACGAGATGGAGTGCCGCGCGTTCGGCGCCGACGTCCGCAAACTCGACGGCCTAATCTCCGACTGCGGCAAGTATGTCGCAGAAAACAAAGAGAAGAATGGCTGGTTCGAAGTAACCACATTGAAGGAGCCGTACCGAATTGAAGGCAAGAAAACCATGGCGTATGAGCTCTGGGAGCAATCCGAGGGAAGTCTGCCCGATGTGATCATCTATCCCACGGGAGGCGGCGTGGGGATGATTGGGATGTGGAAAGCATTCGAAGAAATGGAAGCAATGGGTTGGATCGGCAAAGAGAGACCGCGAATGGTCACGGTTCAGTCGGCAGGCTGCGCGCCCATCGTTGCCGCTTTTGAAAAGGGTGAGGAGAACGCGCCAATGTGGCCAAACGCCGCAACGATTGCGTCTGGTCTGCGGGTGCCAAAAGCCATTGGAGACTTCCTGATATTGCGGGCAATTCGAGAAAGCAAAGGTACGGCAGTCGCCGCGAGTGATGAAGATATTCTGGCGACGACGAAAGAGCTAGCCGCCAAGGAAGGAATCTTCGCCGCTCCGGAGGGCGGTGCGACAGTCGTTGCCGCCCGGAAGCTCGCCGGAAACGGATGGATTGAAGCAAATGAAACGGTGGTGCTTTTCAATACAGGTTGCGGATACAAGTATACCGAAGCATGGCAAAAAACCTTGAAAGCGCATTGAAGCGATGAAATGACGGAACGTCTTTACTATAACGATTCGTTCTTGCGCGAATTCGATGCGCAAGTCGTCGCTTGCGAACCAGCGGACGGCCGATGGCGCGTTCGTTTGGATCGAACTGCGTTTTACCCCACGTCAGGTGGTCAGCCGTTCGACACCGGAACATTGAATCGCGTGAACGTCGTCGAAGTGCTGGACGATGCGGCCGATAATGTGATTCACCTCACAGAAGAACCTCTCAATGCTGGAACAGCAGTTCATGGCGTTATCGACTGGACGCGCCGCTTCGACCACATGCAGCAGCACACCGCGCAGCATTTGCTTTCAGCGGCTTTCATCGAACGATTTCAGTTTCAAACGGTTTCATTTCACATGGGCCGGGACATCTCCACAATCGATTTGGCAACTCCGTCCGTTGTCCCGCGCCATCTGGAAGACGCGGAGTCGCGCGTAAACGAAATTATTTGTGAAGATCGGCCGATCAAGGTTCGCTATGGGACTGCTGAAGAATTGGCCGCGGATGGGATCCGCAAGAAAGTCGATCGCGAAGGAACGTTGCGCGTGGTCGAAATCGAGAGCTTCGATCGACAGCCATGCGGAGGCACGCATCTGTCTCGGACGGGTCAGGCGGGTTTGTTGCTCATTCGGAAATGCGAACGGCAAAAGCAGAACTGGCGTATCGAGTTTGTCGCAGGATTTCGAGCGCTTGCGACCGCGCGCGAAGATCTGGTGGTGCTGAAAAAAGCCTCTGAACAGTTTGGTTGCGCGATGGCCAAGCTGCCGGAAATGGTTGGCAAAGCCCAGGAGGAGCGCCGGTCGCTCCAGAGGGAAGCCAGAAAACTGACAGAGCGTCTCGTTGAGTTGGAAGCAGCGGAATTGCTTGGCGACGAAACAAAGTATTCTGCCGATGGCGCACCAAAAATCGTGAGCGTCGTCTCCCAGGATGCCACGGCGAGTTATTTAGCGATGCTCGCGGCGAAGCTGGTTGTCAACTCCGGTGTGCGAGCGATCCTTGCAAGCCGCGGCGCAAAAACGGTTGTGCTGGCGCAATCAGCGGAGCTCGATGGTGACATGGGCGCCATGCTGCGCGAATTGCTGGCTGCGGTCGGAGGAAAAGGCGGGGGCAGTAAAGTGTTCGCTCAGGGTACGGTATCCGACATGGCTTCACTCGATAAGGTCGTGGCCGGGGGGCGTGCACGGCTGATTGCCCTGGGTTCACAGAAGTAAAGGCGCATTTTTCTGACAACCGCGCGCCGCTTCCACGTTGGCGCTGGATGCGCCGTTTGCTAAAATAAATTGCCTCGGTGGGCGGCTAGCTCAGCTGGGAGAGCATCGCGTTCGCAACGCGGGGGTCGGGGGTTCGAATCCCCTGCCGTCCACCAATTTTCCCGCTCGGCAAATCCACGACGACCATAAATGTAAAGCGGCCTGTATAATGTCGGCGTGGGCGGTCGTATTGTCGATTTTTTTAACTGGCTTTTGGGGCCGGAGTCGGGGAAAACTCCTGGCCATTTGGGCCCGCGCTGGATTTTTCTCCGTGCGCTGGGCGTAATTTATTTTTCCGCATTCTATTCCCTGGCATATCAGGTCAAGGGTTTGGTTGGGCCGAATGGCATTTTGCCGGCCAACAATTACCTGGACGCCATTCGTCATTCCGTTTCGGGCGTCGCGAGGTTGTGGTATGCGCCGTCCGTGTTTTGGTTTAGCTCGACGGACCGTGCGCTGATGATCGTTTGTTGGATTGGGCTGATTGCTGCCATTGCCCTCATATTAAATGTTTGGCCGCAACTTTCCGCTGGGATTTGCTTTGTTTGTTTTCTTTCCTTCATTGGTGTGCTGCAGGATTTTTCAAGCTACCAGTCTGACGGGATGTTGCTCGAAGCGGGATTTCTCTGCCTTTTCTTCGCGCCCAGAGGTTGGCTGCCACGCTGGGGTGAGTCTTCGGCGCCAGCGCGAGCATGTCTGGGTTTGCTCCTGTGGGAGTGGTTCCGCATTTATTTCGAGTCCGGCATCGGGAAAATGCTCGGCGGCGATCCCGAATGGCGCCATCTGACCGCAATGTACGAGTATTACCAGAATGGCCCTCTGCCCACATGGATTGGCTGGTATGTGCAGCATGCCCCGCATTGGTTTCACTGGCTTGCAGCGCTCGCCACGCTCGTAATGGAGATGGGAATGGTTCTGTTGGTTTTCCTGCCGCGGCGATTCCGGCTGATTTGCTTCTTCATCGTGACGCTGTGGGAGATTGGCGTGATACTCACGGCAAATTACGCGTTTTTGAATTATCTTGTGCTTTCGCTCGGTTTCTTGCTGCTCGACGACAAATTTCTTTTGCGAATAATTTCGGTGAAGTGGTTCCCTCGGTATCGTGCTGCCGTGGCGAGATTGACCGCAGGCGGACGCCAAGATACGGCGGGAACTAAGGATTTCGCGCCCGCCGCAGTGATCTCCGATGAAAAAA